>JABDPL010000242.1 GCA_013042825.1 Flavobacteriaceae bacterium
CTAAAATGGAAACAACAACAGATAAGAAATATACGTTCAAGGATTTTGCGAGTGATCAGGAAGTACGTTGGTGCCCCGGTTGTGATGATTATGTCATCTTACGGTCTATGCAAAAAGCACTCCCGGAACTGGGAATAAAACGAGAAGATGTGGTGTTTATATCGGGAATAGGATGCTCGTCACGATTTCCTTACTATATGAATACGTTTGGGATGCATGCCATTCATGGGCGGGCACCGGCCATAGCCACCGGAGTGAAATTATCAAATCCCGATCTTAGTGTTTGGGTTATAACAGGTGATGGTGATGCCATGGCCATAGGTGGGAATCACTTTATACATGTGTTACGCCGGAACGTGGATCTGAATATCATTCTATTTAATAATGAGATCTATGGTTTGACCAAGGGTCAGTTTTCACCAACCTCCCTGGTGGGTCAGAAAACCAAGTCTTCTCCTTACGGAAACACCCAACCCCCTTTCCTTCCCGGGGAGTTGGCAATGGGAGCGCAGGCGAGGTTCTTTGCAAGGATCTCTGGGAATATGCCCAAAGAAATGACGCAGATCTTTATCCAGGCCGAGCAATTCAGCGGGACATCACTGGTTGAAGTGCTTCAGAATTGTGTGATATTCAACGATGGTGCATTCGATCAATTTACCCATAAGAATGTCAGAGCCGATAAGCAACTCTATGTTGAGCATGGCAAACCGATGATCTTTGGAAGTGATAAGGACAAAGGTTTGGTATTAAACGGACTCAAACTCGAGGTAGTCACCATTGGAGAGGATGGGGTAACAGAAGATGATATCCTTGTGCATGATGCCAAGCTGGAAGATCCTACCCTGCATCAAATGCTCGCCAGGTTAAGATATCCTCTTATTACCGGCGTAATCCGGAGTTTTGAGGATATTACCCTTGAAGAGCGAAAGGATGATCAAACCGAAAAGTTAAAATCAGATTCCAAATTCCACAAGACGAGCGAGTTGTTCTTCTCTGGAGATACTTATCAGGTGATCTGATATCGGTTGAGGGTTTATAATAAGATTCTTTAAACCAATGCCGCGAATCCGAGGAAAGCCAGGGACAACAGTCCGGCGATCAATAAATTGATAGGTACGCCTTTCATAGCCTCGGGCAGGTCGGCCAATTCCAATTGTTCGCGTATACTCGAGAATACTATAATAGCCAGGGCAAATCCTCCGGCATTTGCTATGGCAAACACCACAGCTTTTAAAAGGCTTGTGTCTTCCAATCCCAAAGCTAATATTGCCACACCCAATACGGCACAGTTCGTAGTGATCAGCGGAAGAAATACGCCAAGGGCTTGATACAGCGCGGGACTCACTTTTCGCAATATGATCTCCACCATTTGAACAAGGGAGGCAATGACCAGAATAAAGGTGATTGTGCGCAGATATTCCAGTCCGATCGGAACCAGCACAAACTGGTACAGCAGATATGTGACAAGGGTTGCTATAGTCATAACGAATAATACGGCACCCGACATACCTACCGAGGTTGAAAGCTTATTAGACACACCGAGGAACGGACAGATACCCAGGAACTGAGACAGTACGATATTATTAACAAAAACAGCCGCAATAATTATTAAGATGTATTCTTCCATGTGCTAGCTTGTTTTAGCTGTTACTTTATTGAAAACTATACTGAGGTAGGCCAGTGCTATGAAAGCTCCCGGTGGTAAAACAAACAGGATCAAGGTACTCGCATCTTCAGAAAGGAACCTGAAATCAAACAAGCTCCCATTTCCAAGGATTTCCCGTGTGGCGCCAAGAGCTACCAGGGCAATTGTAAAACCAATTCCCATACCCAGGGCATCTACCAAAGAAGAGACCAGATTGTTCTTTGAGGCAAAGGCTTCAGCACGCCCGAGAATTAAACAGTTTACCACGATAAGCGGAATGAAAATACCGAGTTGTTCATATAAAACAGGAAGAAAGGCTTCAAGTACCATCTCAACGATCGTTACAAAGGACGCAATGATTATTATGAATGCCGGTATCCTGACCTTGGCGGGTATCTGAGACTTTATAAGCGATACAACAATATTCGACATGAACAGTACAAATAGGGTGGCGATACCCATGCCCAATCCATTGAAGGCGGTAGAGGTGACTCCGAGAACAGGGCACATACCCAACAACATGACAAAAACGGGATTATCCTTGATAATTCCTTTAAGAAAGTTCTGCTTCTGATTGATCTTTTCAGACATGCTATTCATTTTCTGGCTTAGGTTCGATTTCGGTTAAAATATCATAGGCGAGTTGAACGGCTTCTCCATAAGCCCGTGTTGTGATCGTTGCTCCTGTGATGGCATCGACCTCACCTTTGTCCTTCTTTACCCGAAGATCAAAAGTTGAGGGATGCTTGCCTCTGAATTGCCGGATAAACTTTTCATTTTTGATTTTGGTTCCCAGGCCCGGGGTTTCCTTCTGTTCCAAAACCGCGATATTTCTGATTGTGCCATCAGGGTCAAATCCCACCATGATCTTGATCAACCCGTTGTAGCCGTTTTCGGAAGAAGCGACAACGGCTGTACCCACGCGTTTCCGTTCCATTAAAGCAGGGTAGATCTCAATGCTGTCCTTCACTTTTTCCGACCTTACTTTGTAAACATCAGCAACTGGATCGTTGTTGAATTCCAGCAAGACTTTTTTTAATGCATTTGTTGTACGCTCTAATCTCGCTTGAGCGATAGGGCCTTTGGTGACCTCGTTAATATATCCTAGTGATGTTCCTGCAACCAGGGTGATTACAAAGAGCGTTATGGTCATGTTTGTGAATGTAGACGCTTTCTTTGCCATGATCACACGATTTTAGCTTTGATCCTGCTACCAAACCGCCTTGGTTTGAAGTACTTGTCGATGAGCGGTACAAAAGCATTCATAATGAGTATAGCAAATGATATGCCTTCCGGATAAGAACCAAACAATCTGATCACAACGGTTATAGCAGCAATGCCAATGGCAAAAACAACCATGCCCTTTTTGGTCATCGGGCTGGTAACCAGATCGGTAGCCATATAGAATGCGCCTAAAATCGCTCCACCGGAAAGAATATGAATCATTGGATTGGCATAAATCTCAGGATCTGCCAGCCAAAATATTCCGGTCATCAGGGCCATAACAGCTAGAATTGTAAACGGAATATGCCAGGTGATCACTCGTCTTGCCAGAAGATAAAATCCGCCGAGAAGCAGAGCCAATCCCGACATTTCACCGGCCGATCCACTGGTAAAGCCAAAAAATAACTCGGTCATGGTCGGAATCTGTTGGGTAATGGCCGACATGGTCTCACCATACATAAGACCTTCCTTTATAATGCCAAGGGTTGTCTCGCCCGAAATGGCATCAACAAATTTGGTTGTATTCTCAAATGGTGTTGGCCAGGAGGTCATCTGAGCCGGGAATGAGATCAGCAGAAATACACGTCCGACCAAAGCAGGATTAAATATGTTGTTTCCTAAACCGCCGAAGGATAACTTTGCGATGCCGATTGCCACCAGGCTTCCTATCACAACCATCCAGAGCGGAAGTGTAGCCGGCAGGTTAAATGCTAATAACACCCCCGTGATCAGGGCCGAGCCGTCACCGATAGTCGATTCTGTTTTCAGTAAATATTTCTGAATAAGATATTCGAATAGAATACAGGTGCTAACCGCTACCGAGGTCATGACAAGGGCAGGCAGACCGAAGACATATAATGAAACAATGAATGCCGGGATGAGTGCGATCAGCACATCATACATCATTCGTCTTGAGGTGCTTTCAGAATGCACATGGGGCGAAGCCGATATGATGATACTTCCTTCTGCCATATTAGTTTTCAGCCACTTGAAGTTTTTTTACAATGCTTTTTCCGAATCTTATATAATCGAGCAGAGGTCTGTGCGACGGACAGACATAACTGCAGGATCCACATTCAATACAGGTCATGATATCCTCTGTGCCGGCACGCTCATAAAATCCTTTCTCAGAAAGATCCATGAGAAGATTTGGTTCCAGACCCATCGGGCAAACAAATATGCAGTTACTGCACCTGATGCAAGGTTTTGTTTGCTGCCTGCTGGCCTCATCCTCAGATATGACCAGAATTCCTGATGTTCCTTTGGTTATCGGTACATCGGTATCCTTTAGTGCTTTTCCCATCATCGGGCCCCCATTAACTATTTTTCGGGTGCCTTCCGGAACACCGCCAACCTCCTCAACCAGATCTTTAACAGGAGTTCCGATTTTCACCCAGAAGTTAGATGGGTCTTTGAGCTTTTTCCCGGTTACCGTGACCACGCGCTCTATTAATGGACGGTCATGCTGCACAGCCTGGTATATGGCAAAAATAGTCCCAACGTTGTGCACGATAACACCAACATCCATTGGTAATCCTCCCATGGGCACCTCGCGGTTTAATATAGCCTTGATCAGTTGTTTTTCACTGCCCTGAGGATATTTTACACGCAATGCTGCTACTTTGATCCTGCTATCCAATTTAGCGGCTTTCTTCAAGACGCGAATAGCATCTTTTTTATTATTCTCGATACCGATAACCGCACGGTTTATATGTAAGGCATGCATGAGGATCTGGATGCCAACAATGATCTCATCAGCTTTCTCGAGCATCAGTCTGTGATCAGCTGTAAGGTATGGTTCGCATTCAACGCCATTGATGATCAGGCAGTCTACTTTATTATCATTCCTGAGATCGAGTTTAACATGTGAAGGAAATGTCGCGCCACCCAAACCTACGATCCCGGAGTCTGTTATATGCTGAAGAATGTCTTTTTGGTCCATGGTAATTTCCCGATTGAGCGGGAATTCCGGCTCCTGAAAGTTCGATTCATCCTTTTGATCCGTCCTGATAACAATACATTGTTTTTTGTAGCCGCTGCTATCGACGATCATATCTAGTTTGGTAACTGTTCCTGCTACTGGAGAATGAATGTTGGAGGAGACATAGCCGCCTGATTTTGCTATGACCTGGCCGATTTTAACCTTGTCTTTGCGGTCGACTATTATTTCAGAAGGAATACCAATATGTTGTGCTATGGGAACATATACGACTTTGGGAACGGCTAACCGTTTTATCGCCTTGGCCGAGGTTATTTTATTCTCGGCCGGATGTATGCCTCCTTTTGGAAAAGTTTTTAGCATCGATTACTGGCTTTTATTCTGATTCAACGTTTTTCGATTAAATTTACTGTTACTAAGCTTTAGCCTGTTTTGTGACTTTTACTTTTTTCTTTGGAAAATTGGTTTCTATAATCGAATCTGTCGGACATACCTCAACACATTTCCTGCATAAGGTGCAAACCGCAGGATCTATATAAGCCAGGCTGCCCGTCATGGTCACTGCATCCTTAGGGCAGATATCAACACATTTAGAACAACCGATACATGCAACCGCGCAAGCCTTTCTTGCAATCCCGGCTTTGTCCTCGTTCAGGCAACCGACAAAGATCTTAAGATCCCGTTTGTTACGAGGCCGCATTTCGATGATATCCCGCGGACAAGCCTTAACACATGCTTCACAGGAGGTGCAGTTGTCGGTAATGATCACTGGTAATCCTGTTTCTTCATTCATGTACATGGCATCGAAATCGCATACATCAACACAATCACCAAAACCGAGACAGCCATACTGGCAATCGGTTTCCCCGCCGTAGACCAAAGAAGAAATTGCACAGGAACTAGGCCCCTGGAACTCAGATGTCTTCGGCCGAACGTCACAACTGCCTTGACAACGCAGTACCGCAACTGTGGGATCTTTCTCGGCCACTTCTTTCCCCAATAATCCGGAAACCTGCTTCATGACATCGTTTCCACCAACAGGACAAAACAGATCTGAAATATCTTCAGTGTTCACCAGTTTTTCGGCAAAAGCCTTACATCCTGGTGAGCCGCAACCACCACAGTTAGCAGCCGGAAGTATGTCTTCAACTTCTTCAATCAACGGATTTTCATATACATAGAATCGTTTGGAGACCAGGAATAAAACAACGGCCGCGACGATTCCTACCGAAGACAATAAAAGGGTGCTATATACAATTGATAAAAACATTTAAGTCAGTTTTAGAATCGAGATCTCGAATTTCTTCCTGAAAAACGAGTCCAAATAATGTAACATAATATAGTATGGCACGAGTACTCCCAGGGCCAGTAATCCGGCCTGCCATTCGGAGAGAAATATCGATGATACCAGCAATACGGATATCAGCAGGATAAATGGAAACACATATGCCCAGAACACAGCCTTCAACCCGAGGTCTTTGCGTATAACGACATTCACATCCTCATTCATGCTGAAAGGTTCTGCTGAATTGGAAACTTCTATTTCCTTTGAGCGTGATTCAGACATGCCACATGCCGACTTGATGCGACAGGAATCACAATGCACATTTTGATCTAGAGTAACAATGACGGAATCGCCGGATACACCGGAAACCTTTCCAGGATGGATAAACGTGTCGTGTGAGAATTGGGAGTCCATAACTCCTGTTAATTAATATCCTTTAAAGTATAGAACGAAATTACGGTTTCCATATATCAGATTTTATGATGAATGTCAGTTTAGATCGGAGGTCTGTAGGGTTTGACTATCAGGCATTTAGTATTAATTTTGAGCGAATCGGTCCCTTACAGAGGAGTTTCTGATCAAAAAATGTGCGAAAAACGGAGGTAAAAAAGCGAATTGATCATTCGGTGGCATAATCCCTGAGATCACAGGGGCCCTCCAGCAACACCCGCACAATTTGCAGGGTTCCATCATCTTTTGTTGCTATTTGCCATTTGATGAGGGAAATGGCTCCTGCCTCGATCTCTAATCCGGTTATGCTTCTCGGGTGAACGCAACTGCCATCATTGAAGAAGGCGATATCTCCCGGTTCCGGAAAACGCGGCCGATGGGTGTGACCTACAACCGTAACTCTGTTGTGATTATCGACGATCCATTTCTTGATTCGTCTCTCAATGCGGATCATCTCTTTATAATTCTTCGCAGGAGATGTGGGATCTGCTATCCCCATTACATTTAAAGGTTTCCAAAGAACCCTGACCATAAACCTGCTCCACCGCCAGAACAGATAGTTCCACCAGTCGGCCTGATGACCATGGGCAAGAAAAATCTCCTGCCCTGTTTGTTCATGCTTCAGGACAATGGCTTCATTATATTCGATATTGCAAAATAGCTCTTCGTCATTTCCTGTTTTAGGATCAAAGTAAGTTGACAGATGTTTTTCAACGTACTCAGGATTTCTGAAGACCATATCATGATTGCCCCAGATCATATGCAGGCGCTGCTCCTCATGGAATTGCTTCATAAGCAGGAATACATTCTTATGAGCTTCAAGTATGGACCTGAATGATAGATTTTCCCATAATTCATCGCCATCGCCCAGCTCACAGTATTGAAAGCCTTCTGAATAATAGTACTTCAGCGCATGAAAATAGATGTTCCGGTTATTGGCAAAATCATCGGCGAAGCTGTTATCACCGCGGTGACAGTCACTGAAAAGAATAAATTTAGAATTATCGTTAAAGGGAATTCGCTTAGCCTCCCGGTAAGCCCTGTTTAATAATCGCTTTGATGACAAAAGGCCCATACAGGAACCAATTTACTCAATTTTTTCAAGAGCAATAGGCAGGAGTCGTTCAATAAAGCGGGTATAGGCCTGTTCAGAGGGATGTAGGCCGTCTGAGGCAACCAGGGTGGGTTCATCCAATCCCATTCTGGTAATATCGGTTATATCGAGAAATGTGATATTTCTTTGAATTGCGTATGATCTTGCGAAGTCATTGTAGGCATCGATCTCGTCTGAAATCTCAGAAGGATCTGATGTCGATTGGCCGAATGGTGTATAGGCATAGTCGGGGATAGATAGTACTACAACCTTATCTGCCCTGTTGTTCGCCCTCTGCAGAGCTTCGTCAACTAATTGCGGAAATTGAATTTCATATTGTGAAAACGGAAGGCCCTGGTATTGGTTGTTCACGCCTATGAGAAGGGTGACGAGGTCAAAATTATCTGCAGGATGCTGAGATTCGATAGCACTTAAAAGATTTGCTGTTGTCCAGCCGGTTTCTGCGATAACTTCCAACTCAACAATGCTTACATTTTCAATGGTATTATATAATTGATTCTTCAACTGGAATGGAAATCCGCAGGTGTTGCAGACACTCTCACCTTTGGTATAGGAGTCGCCTAGGCTCAGGATTTTGATGGAGATATCAGAGCTGTTTCCAACAATATCTTCTATATCGTAAGCATATGAATCGTCCTGTTTACATGCTCCTAAACTCAGAATACCAAATACCGACAGGATCAGGTACAGGCGATTGAGAAGGATGATCGTGTTGGCCAGGATCACAGCTATCTATTTAAATGCATTAAGCCCGGTGATATCGAAACCTGTTATCAACAAGTGAATGTCGTGAGTTCCTTCATAGGTCACAACGCTTTCCAGGTTCATCATATGCCGCATGATTGAATATTCACCGGTAATACCCATGCCTCCAAGCATTTGCCTGGCCTCCCGTGTAATGTTAAGCGCCATTTCAACATTGTTCCGCTTTGCCATGGAGATTTGAGCTGATGTCGCCCGGCCTTCATCACGCAATACCCCTAATCTCCAGGTGAGAAGTTGGGCCTTGGTAATCTCGGTGATCATCTCCGCCAGTTTTTTCTGTTGTAATTGGAACTGACCGATTGGCTTCCCAAACTGGATCCGTTCCCTGCTGTATCGAAGTGCTGTATCATAGCAATCCATAGCAGCACCAATGGCGCCCCAGGCTATGCCATAACGCGCTGAGTCCAAACATCCTAACGGAGCACCCAAACCTGTTTTATTTGGCAAAAGGTTTTCTTTTGGAACCTTTACGTTGTCGAAAATCAATTCGCCTGTGGCACTCGCCCGTAAGGACCATTTATTATGAGTTTCAGGTGTTGAGAATCCTTCCATGCCGCGTTCAACGATCAGGCCGTGAATGCGTCCTTCTTCGTTCTTGGCCCAGACGACTGCCACCTGTGCGAACGGCGCATTGGATATCCACATCTTGGCTCCATTCAACAGATAATGGTCGCCCATGTCTTTATAATTGGTGGTCATACCACCGGGATTTGACCCATGATCGGGCTCTGTTAATCCGAAACAACCCATCCATTCCCCGGAGGCTAATTTAGGGAGAAATTTCTGCCGTTGTTCCTCGGTTCCATATTTCCAAATAGGGTACATCACCAGTGAAGATTGTACCGAGGCTGTGCTTCGCACACCCGAATCCCCCCGCTCTATCTCCTGCATGATCAGTCCATAGGAAATCTGATCAAGACCGGCGCCACCATATTCCTCGGGAATATAAGGTCCGAATGCGCCTATCTCCGCCAATCCGTTTATGATCTGAACGGGGAACTCTGCCCGCTGCGCATACTCTTCAATGATTGGAGACACATCTCGCTTTACCCATTCACGGGTTGCATCGCGAACGAGTTTATGTTCCTCTGTTAAGAGTTCATCCAGTAAATAATAGTCGGGTGCTTCGAATAGATCTGGTTTCATGGATTGATCTGTTTTAATGGTATGCAAAAATAACAAAAAGCGCGGGCATATATAAAGAATAATACCAGTGATTTTTCCCGTTATTCCAGATAAAGATCAATCAGGCCTTCGGGTGTTCTGAGTTTGATCAGGCGGTTTTCCCGATCTACCGAAATGATGAACTCATCATTCATGGGAATCAGGATTTCGGTTCCGTTATAATCAATAACGAATAAGGCCTGGGCAGTTGAATCATTTACCGAAACCACCTGGCCTATAGCCCCATGAAACTCGTCTTCTACACTGAAACCTATGATCTCATGATAGTAGAAAGCATTGCCCTTGAGTTCAGGGAGAAGGTTTAAGGGCAGGTAGAGTTCACTCCGTAAGAGCCTTTCGGCATCTTCTTCGGTATCGACATCCTCAAATTTGATGCGGAGCAGGTCACTCTTATGAAACTGCGAATGCTTAACCATAAAGGGAATAAGGTCATTTCTGAATTGCACAAAAACAGCATCCAGTTTTTCATAGAGTTCGGGTTGATCGGTATCGAGCTTTGCAAGAACTTCGCCTTTAAAGCTGTATTTCTTCACGATCTTTCCCAGATAAAAACAATCCTCTTTCTTCATGGAATAAAAAAACCCGGTCTCTGGAAACCGGGTTTAAAAGTATAAAATTGAAAATTAATTTATTCTTCTTCAGTTGAGGCAGCAGCTTGTGTTTCTTCACCGGCTTCCTGTTCTGCTCCAGCGGCTTCAGCTTCTTCCGCAGCAGCTTCAGTTTCTTCCTCAGCAGCTTCAGTTTCTTCCACAGAAGCTTCAGTTTCTTCCGCAGCAGCTTCAGTTTCTTCCGCAGCAGCTTCAGTTTCTTCCACAGCAGCCTCGTCATCTACCGGAGGCGTAACTCGTGCTTCGCTTACGGCCTTTTCAGCCTCAAGTGCTTTATCCTTAGCTTCCGATTTTTCTTTTGCTATTCTATCGGCCTTAGCCTGGATCTTAGAAGCTTTTTCCTCTAACCACGCGTTTAATTTCTTTTCGGCTTCTTCCTCTGTAAGTGCCCCTTTTCTAACACCCTCAGCCAGATGTTTCTTCATCATAGCCCCTTTGTAGGAGAGTATGGCTCTTGCTGTTTCGGTTGGCTGAGCGCCGTTTTGTAACCATTTAACAGCTCCATCAACATCCAAATCAATAATAGCAGGGTTGGTGTTTGGGTTATAGCTTCCTAATTTTTCGAGAAATTTACCGTCGCGCTTTGCTCTTGTGTCTGCTGCAACTATCCAATAGAACGGTTTGCCTTTTTTACCGTGTCGTTGTAATCTGATCTTTACTGGCATATTCGATTAAATTTTAAGGTACTCGACCTTGGTTATTAATAAGGGCGCAAAGATATTATATTTTTCTGATTTACAATTAATAGATCCTACTTTTTATCTTACATTTGGGATTCCCCTATTGAACTTTGAATTCTCTAAATGATTTTCGAAATGAAAAAATTATGGTATTCATTATTTATTTTGACGTTTTTATCCTCCTGCGATGATGTGCAGTTCAACAATCCTGCCCTCCAGGGAATCAAGGATGGTAATGAATTGTGGCGTGCAACCTATAGTGCAGCCGATATAGATGCGGGTGGTCTTGTGGTCCAGGGAGGAAATAATTCTGAAGTCCTGAGTTTAGTCACTACCCGCGATAATGTTGGAACATATTTATTGGGAGGGAATTATCAGAGTGAAGCCAGGTTCGAGGATGCTGAAGGAAATGTATTTTCAACCTTAAACCCCCCGGACCCTAGTATCTCTGTTTACCCTGCCGATGGTGAAATCGTAATTGTTGATTTTGAGAATTCAACCAATACCGTATCCGGAACATTTAAATTCAATGCCTATACCGCAGATGGATTGCAAACCGTGAATTTTATCGAGGGTGAATTCTACCAGATTAAACTAACTGGCGGGTTATTAGTTCTTGGTGGCGGGACCAGTTGCCAGGATGCCGTAGCAAATGTTGCTGATGCCGAAGCTGCATTCCAGGGAACAGATAGTTCTATGCCAAATTATACCGATTTGTGCAACGCTTATAAAGACGCCTTAGCGGTTCAGATTTTTTCATGTGGTGACAGTACCGGGACATTGCAGAGCATTATTGATTCACTTGGCGATTGCAATTGATATAAAGAAAGTATTCCTAAAAATTAAAAGGGCGATCAATAAAGAACGCCCTTCTGAAATTTCGTGTTATAAGCTAGATTATTCCTCAAGTGTTCGCACATAGTTTACGATCAGCCAAACATCCTCCGTATCCGGAATCTTCTTTTCATAGTTCGGCATGTCTCCTCGGCCTATATAACTTTTATAAAAGATGGCACCATCAGACTGAGCCTGGAATTCAGGTGTCGAGAAATCGCCAAGATCTCCTTCCTGGTCGGCAGCTTTTTGTCCATCGCCATAACC
>JABDPL010000256.1 GCA_013042825.1 Flavobacteriaceae bacterium
TCCCAACTCTGGGCGAATAATCCGGCATCGTAGTAAGGTCGTCTGTAACAACTGTCGTGGACCCGTTTTGCATAGAATGCTTTTGGCCGGCCTAGTCTATCCAATTCCGGCAAACGATTGAAGGTTACCAGGTGTACGATAACCCCAGCCATTACCT
Source organism: Flavobacteriaceae bacterium (assembly GCA_013042825.1). GTDB lineage: Bacteria > Bacteroidota > Bacteroidia > Flavobacteriales > Flavobacteriaceae > SHLJ01. The sequence continues at coordinate 158 of JABDPL010000256.1, forward strand.
CACCGATAGGCGGACAACCCGGGACTTTTATAATTGGCTTATTCTTAATGATCTTATGGATCGGTGTTGCCTCAGTGGGATTGGGTTTTGCAGCTTGCACGCATCCGTTGCACGCGCAGCTTCCCCATGCTATGATAGCTTTTGCTCCCTCTGCGGCTTCTTTCAGTATATCAAGTGCTGATCGACCTGCGATGCAACAATAATTGCCATTGGCGCCCATGGGAACGGAGCCTTCTACACACAAAATATACTCGCCTTTGTATTTTTCCATGGTTTCATGCTTGGCAGCTTCAGCCTGGTGGCCTGATGCCGCCATAAGAGTAAGGGTGTAATCGAGTGAAATTTTGTCTAATATGATATCAGCCACAATGGGATGATCTGAGCGAATGAAGGACTCACTGCAACAGGTGCACTCCTGGAAATGCTCCCAAATAACCGGGATCCGGTGAGAGTTTTCCAGAGCTTTTGCCACCTGTGCAACCATGGAGGATTCCAACCCCAGATAGGCAGCAATAAATGCACTGAATTTCATAAAATCTCTTCTGGAATAACCTTGTTTACGTATGCTTTCATAATACGTTTCTTTTGTATCAATATGAGAATTCATGATAATGGAATTAAAAAAAATATAGGAATGCACTCAGATATCAGTGGGATAACCTTAAAGTTATACAATCATCAAAGCAAAAAAGCTGAGAATTATCATGTGCCTTGCATACTATTTTATTTACATTTAAAGTTTGATAAATCGAGATTCAAATGCATGAACTTTCGATCGCTTTGGGTATTGTTAGAATTGCAGAAAACGAATTACGGAAGTCAACGGCATCTAAAATAGATGAAATTGAGCTTGACATTGGCGAACTTTCCGGCGTTGAGTTGAATTCACTTGAATTTGTCTGGCCTTCTGCAATTGAGAATACTGTTCTTGAGCACGCCAAAAAAACGGTTAATAATATTGGTGGTAGAGCAATCTGCTTAGATTGTGGAGATCCGTTTGCGGTCAAGAATCAATTCGATAAATGTCCAAACTGCGGAAGTATTCTAAAAGAGATCACGGGAGGAAAAGAATTAAGAGTAAAATCCTTACTGGTTTCCTAGATAATCAAAATTACACAGTCGTATGCTCATTTCTTTTCTCAAGTATCGATCAACTGCCTGATTAAACTATCTTTGTGGAAGGAACACCATTTACAATTTAAAAAGTTACATCATGTGCCTCTCTATTCCCGGTAAACTCATAGAAATAACCCATCGTCTGGATGACACCTTTCGTGCAGGAAAAGTTTCTTTTGACGGAGTTGTCAAAGGGGTAAACCTTTCTTTGGTGCCTGAAGCCATGGTTGGTGATTATGTGCTGGTGCATGTTGGTGTTGCAATTAGTACCGTGGATGAGGAAGAAGCCAGGAAGACATTTGAGTTGCTAAAACAACTCGGAGAATTAGACGAACTGGATTCTGAATCCCAATAAACTCGGACACCTCCTATTTTATTTCATTCTGAAATTTTCTATTTACAGGCAAAATTTCATCGACCGTCCCGTTTTTACCTGGCTTCATAGTGCCCGGTGGCATTCGGTTCATCCGACCGCTCAAATGGATCACAAGTGCATTTTTTAATACCTTTAAGCACAACTAAAATATGAGAAAACAACTAACTGCACTGCTTATATCGGTCATTGGCATAGGTCTAGCCTTCGCACAGGAAACAGCCACTGAAAAACTCGATTCTGTAGTGATCACTTCAAGCCGTATCGATCTTCCGTTCAAAGCGAATTCAAGAACGATACAGATCGTCTCTGAATTTGAGATCATGCAAAGTGCAACCACCAATGTGGCAGATCTGTTGCAACAGGTTGCAGGCGTTGATATCAGGCGAAGAGGATTGAATGGCAGCCAGGCCGATTTGTATATCCGTGGTGGTGGTTTTGATCAAACTCTTCTACTGATTGACGGCATAAAGGTGGAAGATCCGCAAACCGGTCATCATACGATGAACATGGCGCTTCCTCTTGAAGTCATTGAACGCATTGAGATCATAAAAGGTCCGGCAGCGCGCATATTCGGCCAAAATGCATTCACAGGAGCCATAAATATCGTGACTAAAGATGGAACCGATCAAATCGCGACCTTAGGGATACAAGCAGGCTCATTCGGACAGAAAAGTACAACGGCAACGGCCAGTGCCAGTCTTAAGGGATCATCCCATCTGGTTCATTTTTCAAAATTCCTGTCGGATGGATATCGCTACAATACAGACTTTGATAATCAGAATTTCTTTATCAAAAGCAGCTTCAATAAAAACCATACCCCTATCGATATGATAGGAACATTCATGGAGCGCAATTTTGGAGCAAATGGGTTTTACGCCTCTCCAGCAGCCGTTGACCAGTATGAGGAAACACAAGCCAGCCTGCTGGGCTTCTCCTCAACAGTAAAGCTGGACCAGTGGACACTGAAACCAAGGTTGTACTGGAAAAGAAACCAGGACATGTATGTGTTTGTAAGAGAGGATCCTTCCATCTACAGAAATATGCATATTTCGAATAAAGTAGGTACTGAGATCAATGCCTCCTACAGATCGGACTGGGGAGTCACAGGATTTGGAATCGACCTTGCGCAAGTTAACCTGTCGAGTAATAATCTTGGTGAGCGGGAACGGTTCATGACCAATGTCTTTTTTGAGCATCGGTTTGAACTCGCAGAGGAAAAAATGGATATAACTCCGGGAATTGCCGTTAATTATTTTTCAGATTTTAAATGGCATGCCTTTCCCGGTATAGATATAGGCTATCGTATTTCAGAAGCTTTTAAGCTATACGCCAATGCCGAATTCACCTATAGAATACCCACCTATACCGATTTGTTCTACAGCGACCCCACCACTCTGGGAAATGAAGACCTCAATCCTGAAGAGGCACTATCGGAGGAGGTAGGGGTTCAATATCGAAAAACGAATATCAGAGCGACACTGGCAATTTTCAACAGGGATTCAAACAACATCATCGACTATGTAAAGGCCAATGAAGAGGATCTCTGGCAAGCAACCAATATCAGGGATCTCAACACAAAAGGATTGGAGGCTCATGTGAACCTGACATTTCCTTTTGCGCACATTGATCAGAACTTCGATCTGGGCTACACTTACCTGGATGAAAGCATAGATGATCTCAATCTGAATTTTTCCCGCTATTCCATCAATTCACTCAGGCATCAATTTACAGCCAGTTACCGGGTAGAATGGATCAGAAAACTGGTGCAGACCGTGGTATACAGATATGCTGAACGCAGCAGTGGGGAAGCCTATAACGTGTTAGACTATATGGCTTCATACATCATAGGTAAATTCGAATTATCGGTTATTGCCAATAATATCTTCAATGCAGAATATACCGAGACAAACCTGGTTCCCATGCCTGGGGGGAATGTACTGTTCGGCTTGAAATATAACTTCTTTTAGGCCCAAATAAATCGTGATTTCATAACGTTTTCTTAACTTTACCAGCTTTAAACCTAAGCGCTTTGAAGCTAAATCTGAAGGACATTCCGCGGGTTGAGACCATCTCAAAGGAAGACTTTATCAGGAACCATTTCAAACCTCAAAAACCGTTGGTTATAGAGCGTCAGATAGAGGATTGGCCCGCCTATTCTAAATGGAATTTCGATTATATTAATGTTATTGCGGGCGAAAAGGAAGTACCCTTATACGACGACCGCCCGGTTGACTACAACGATGGTTTCAATGAACCTCATGCCCGGATGAAGATGAGCGATTATATTGAGCTTCTGAGGTCTGAGCCAACCAGGTACCGCATCTTTCTATGGAATATCCTGAAAGAGATTCCTGAATTACAAAACGATTTTTTATACCCCGATTTCGGACTGCGATTGATGAAAGGACTGCCCATGTTGTTTTTCGGTGGGGAGGATTCCTATACATTCATGCATTACGATATCGATCTGGCCAATATTTTTCATATTCATTTTGAAGGAAAGAAGCAATGCATTTTGTTTGACCAGGACCAGAATGATTATCTCTATAAGATCCCCCATTCACTGATTACTCGGGAGGATATTGATTTTTCAAATCCCGATCTTGACAAATGGCCTGCATTAAAACAGGCAGAAGGTTGGACCTGTGAACTGGATCATGGGCAGATTCTCTATATGCCCGAAGGCTATTGGCATTATATGCGCTACCTGACGCCCGGCTTCTCCATGAGTCTCCGCGCCCTGGCAAGAAATCCCAAAAATTTATCGCGTGCGGTGTATAATGTCTTTATAATGCGTACCCTCGACAATACTATGCGGCGTTTTAAAGGTCAGGACTGGATCGACTGGAAGAATGAACAGGCGATTCTACGAACCCATAAAAGAACAGGGGTTAATGTATGAGTTCCCTGACTTTTTCATAGACCAACGGTGATTCCCATCCACGGTACAACAGGTAATCGGCCAGTTTCTTTTTTTTTACCATTTTTTTTGAACCCTTGATGGCCTTTAGCCGTTTTTCGGCAAGTGCATTAAAAACTTCCATATATTCACCCTCATCGATTTCCTTAATTGCATCATTTATAGTAAATTTACTCAATCCTTTTTTTTGGAGCTCGGCCCTGAGTCGGTTCCGGCCCCAATACTTGATCCTGAACTTACCCCTGACAAATGTTTTAGCGAAGCGGGATTCGTTCAAGAAATCTTCTTCAATAAGCTTTACGATGATATGGTCAATGGCCTTGGGAATCATATTGAGCGACTTGAGTTTGCTTATCACTTCCTGATGGCATCGCTCCTGATAGGCACAGTAGCGCTTAAGTATTTGTAGGGCTTCACTTACGGAATGTGAATTTCTCTGGTACATGCCTGTCAAAAATAATAATTTGTTAATAATTACGCCTTTAACTGTCAGTGGGTTAAGGCATTTTTTTGTTTAAGTTTGTTGTCCTCTAAGAATAAATTAATAGTTAATCCTACTATGATAAAGAATTATGCCCTCACTCTTTTAATCTCTCTTTTTGCACTGTTTTATGGCCATTCGCAACTCTCGGCGGGTGATATTGCCATCGTCCAATATAACGCCGATGGCACCGATGACTTCTCATTTGTAGCATTGGTTGAGATATCACCTGGTCAGGTGATTTTTTTTACCGACAATGAAGAGAATACATTAACGGGAGGTGAAGGAACAATTGAATGGACCGCTCCGGCAGGAGGTTTGTCATGCGGTGATATCATAACAATTACAACCGCACCATCGGCTACTGCCGGTACGGTAAGTGAGAACAATGATCTTAATTTCAATGCTGATGGGGATTCTGTTCTTGCGTATACGGGTTCTGCGGCTTCACCTACTTTCATCGCAGCTTTGAGCAATGATGGCGGTGCATGGGGAGGAGCTGGCGATGGTAATCTTCCCCCGGGTTTGACAAACGGTACTTCAGCAATTGCAATCAGTCCTGAAGTCGATAACTGCGCATATAACGCCACTCTGACAAACGACACCCAGAATAATCTATTAGGTGCCATAAACAACAATGGTAATTGGACATTAACGAGTAACACGGTCAATCAAAGCTATGCCGGGGGCACAATGACGGTAACCGATTGTGCGCCGCCATCACCGGCTATTATTGTGAGTCCGGCTGTCCTGACCGGCCTGGACTATACAGGACCTGGCCCATCTGCCGAGCAAACCTATACATTATCTGGAACAAACCTGACTCCGGCATCTGGTAATATCGCTGTGACGGCGCCTGCTAATTTTGAGGTGTCTTTAACCTCCGGAGGAGGATTCGCAGGAGCGATCAATGTATCTTACTCTGGTAGCACACTCGCCAATACTACTATTTATGTGCGCTTAGCTGCTGGATTAGGAGCTGCTACTTATGGTCCGTCAAATATTTCTAATACAGGTGGTGGTGCTTCAACCGAGAATGTCTCCGTTGAGGGAACCGTATCTATATCAGGAGCTTCGGATATCCTGGCTGCAGGCGGTGAGTCGGCTTCAATATCAAGTCTGGAAAATGTAACACCATTAAACACAACTGCTGACGGTGTTGAAGTCTGGCAGTTCCAGGTCAGGGATGGCGGAGGTGCTCCAGACGGTGACGCACTGGCTACTATTTTAACCGATCTAACGATCACTCAAGGCATTGGAAACCAGGTTACTACATGGACAGATGCCATTCAGCATGCAGCGCTTTTCGATGGTGCTGCCAAGGTTGCTGATGGAGCAATTTCAGCAACACAGATCGATTTTAACGGCATGAATGTTTCGGTGAATGATGATACGAACAAAACCCTATCTCTGCGAATTTCATTGATCTGTCCGTTGGGCCCAGACGCATTTGACGGTGAAGATTTTACGTTCAGAATTACGAATGCGAATACCACATTTAGCCCGACGGGATCAGCAAAAGCTGCTTTTAGCCAACAAAATTCCACGAACGATCAAAATATAATTGAAGTTACCTCTACTGAGTTACGCTTTACAACCCAACCGGTGACTACTGGTGTGAATACCGTAATGTCGGCAGTGGTCGTTTCCGCAACCGACAGCTGTGGAAATATAGATGTTGATTTTACCGGAGACATCGGATTGACCAGCTCAGGAACTATGCTTGGTGATCCAATAACCGTTACAGCGGTGAACGGCAGTGCCGTGTTTGTTGGTTTAAATGGGATAGAAC
>JABDPL010000257.1 GCA_013042825.1 Flavobacteriaceae bacterium
CTTCTATACAGGCTGAGCGTGTTGTGTCTTATCGCTTTATATTCAGAAAGTAAATCGGCTTTTGACCTGGAATTGGCGTTCGAATAATGGACGTAGTCGTTGTGCTCAAAACCGGGAAGATCGGTAATGTCCCGGCGGGCGAAACGCAGTGCCCGATAGGCGAATACTCTTTCAGTATCCATCAGGTGCACGATGATCTCCTTTATGCTCCATTTCCCTTCGGCATAGCCTTTATGCATGATTTCCTCAGGAATGGCGCTCAGAAAATCGATCACCTTCTCCCCACTTTTGCTCAGAGCCGTTAACAGGTGTTGCTCACCAACAAGGTTGATGTACGATTGATAATAGGAACCATACTCTTCCGGTACTAATTGAGCCGCTTTCATCCCCTTTACACGAGATCATTAAAGATGGAATGCATCAATCGTTTTTTATCATTGATGCTTTCTTCCAGTGAGATCATGGTTTCGGTACGATATACACCATCGATATCATCGATCTTAAAGATAACTTCCTTCGCATGTGAGGTATCCTGTGCCCTAATCTTGCAGAAAATATTGAACTTTCCGGTAGTGATGTGGGCTACGGTCACAAAGGGAATCTCTTTGAGTCGCTCCAGTACGAACTGTGTCTGGGACGTATTCTGAAGAAAAACGCCGACATAGGCGATAAAAGAATATCCGAGTTTTTGATAATCTAAGGTCAATGAGGAGCCTTTAATGATACCGCCTTCCTCCATTTTCTTTACACGAACGTGCACCGTTCCGGCAGAGATCAAGAGTTTCTTCGCGATATCTGTAAATGGGGTCCGGGTATTGTCAATCAGCATATCGAGGATCTGGTGATCAATCTCATCCAACTTAAACTTTGTCATAACGGCATTCTTTAAATAAAAATCAAAGATACGCCAATATTATTAATAATAATGCACTGATTTTTAAGAATAGGTTAACTTTAATGAATATATCTCATTTTTGATGATGACGAAGTTAAGCACATTTGCAATCTCCAAATCAGTACCATATTCGGTATGAACGGTCTCGCCTTGGGCATTTATCTCACGATGAGCGAAATGGTTTGAACAATCTCCTGTTTTCACGATTTCGGGAACAAAATCAATTTCATTTTCTAAGAGGACCTCTTTATACTGAATAGCGATGTCGACCGAATCGGTATTCCTTATAATGATGTCGTAGAAGCGTTCTTCGTTCTGAGGTAATTGCGCATATTTCTCAAATCCACTTATATCGCCAGGGTTATCAACAATATGTTGCAAGGCTGAAACCATGGCTAAAAACATATAACGCCTGACTTCCTCCCGTTGGTAATCCCCGGGGAAATGTCCGGCCTCGAACAGAATTGCCGGCACGCCCTTACTTTGGAAGGTATCACCCACACATTGGATATTGTGTTTATCGTTGTACAGGGCGATCTGTCCGGGAATAAGCGTATGCAAATGTTTGGCTATTCCAGCGATAACGGCCATCCCCTGTTTACGTCCTGCGGTGATCGTTCGCGCTTCATCCTCGGCCGGAGCCAGGAAACTTAGCACGGTTGAAACCGGGTTAGCGCCTGCGCTGTAGATGGTGCGCTGACCGTGGAGATTAAAGCAGTAATCCGGATTAAAATCATTGAATACCTCTCGCAGGATGCGGCTCTCGGGCTGTGAAAGTTTTTGTGCATCCCGGTTAAGATCCACATCATTGGTGTTATGACGAGTGTAGTAATACGCCCCATCCGGATTGAGAATCGGAATTATAAACAATTGAAACGCATTTAACAGGGCTTCGCCTTCAGGTTTATCAAAAGCATTGAACAGATCGAATAAAGCTTTGGTCGTAGTTGATTCATTGCCATGCATCTGCGACCAGGCCAGGATCTTTATCGGTCCGGTCCCCATCTTGAAAGCCCATACAGGCCTGTCTTCAACCGAGCGTCCGGCCAGGATCAAATCCCATGTCTTCTTGTGACGATCTAAAACCGGTTCTATATGTTCCAGGTTGATATACCGGCCCGATAAATCGGATTCCCGGCATTCATAAAACATGGCATTCCAAGAATTGATATCCATTGAAGAATCTTAGTCATTACAAATGTAAACAAACTCAATTTTACAAATGTAAACATATAGAAATCGGGTTTTCGTTTACAGATGTATCCATTTTCCGAAGAAAACCATGGATATTTGAATACTAAAAATAACTATTTAAAAATATTATACTATGTTTCTGTATATTAGTTATATAAATTAATTTAAGTGTACAAAATATTTAAGAATATATGCTTGCTATCTCATATTTTTGTTGTGAAATTAGCTGGTGTTCATGGAAATTATAATTATATTTGTTTACAATGGTGAACAGTAAGAAATTCAGTATCCGACTGAAGCAGATCATGGACTTTTACGGGCTTTCGGCTTCTGCCCTTTCGGAAACCATAGGGGTGCAGCGGTCGAGTATTTCGCACATACTCTCCGGACGGAATAAACCCAGTCTGGATTTTGTGATGAAGCTCCTCAACCATTTTAAGGAGGTGGATCTATACTGGTTGCTAAACGGTGAGGGTTCGTTTCCTTCGGAAGAGTCCAAACCGATCCAAAAACATATGAATGCTGATCTTTCACTTCCGAAGACACATTCAGAGGACCCATCTATTGAACGCATTATAATATGTTATAAAGACGGTAGTTTCCGAGAGTACTCGAATTAAGGCTTAGTTTAGTAGTTTTGTACTATGAAAGCAGCAAGCCTAATTATACTCCTTCTCATGCTGAGCGGTTGTTACCGGGCCGAGCGCGATTGCGCAGCATACAGAACAGGTCATTTTCAAAGCATAATTACTATTGACGGCGTTGAATACATTTCGGAATTCAGCCGCACAGACAGCTTACAGGTAGAGGTATTTGAAGGCAGGACCGATAGCAGCACCCTGCGTTGGATCAATACTTGCGAGGTTGTTTTCAGGACAGTTAACCCTAAGAACCGTATTGAAAAGAAAGACATTCATCTCAAAATATTGAGTACTACCGATTCGTCCTATGTTTTTGAGTATAATTATGTAGGTGAAGCGCGTAAGCAGAAAGGAATAGCCAAACGAATTGACTGATCATGTTAGATTTTTTACTCACCAGTGAGGCGATATTTGCCTTGCTAACCCTTACCTTCCTGGAAATCGTCCTGGGAATTGATAACATCGTATTTATTTCTATTATCGCAAATAAGCTTCCGGAGCATCAGCGGGTAAAAGCCACAAATATCGGTTTGCTCCTGGCCATGGTACAACGAATCGTTTTATTGTTTTTCGTGTCTTTCCTTATCGGTTTACAAAAGCCCTTTTACACCACAGACCTGGGTTGGTTCAGCACCTCGTTAAGCTGGCAGGCCCTTATACTCTTTCTTGGCGGCATGTTCCTGTTATACAAGAGCACCAGCGAGATCTATGAAAAGGTGGAGATGCCCAGGCATGATGAGAAATCGATGAAACGCAAGATTTTAGATACTTTGGGAAAGGCCCTGGTTCAGATCCTTATCATCGACTTTATTTTTTCGCTAGACTCTATACTGACGGCAATTGGCATGACCAACGGCCTCTCGCCCAACCCTGATCACGCCCTGGTACTGATGATCATTGCCGTAGTGATTTCGATTATTATCATGATAGGCTTTGCCAACCCTATCCGGCGGTTTATCGAGCGCCACCCCTCTATGCAGATCCTGGGCCTGGCGTTCCTCATTCTGATTGGTTTTATGCTAATTGCAGAGGCGGCGCATGCGTCTCATACCGAAATCTTTGAACGCGGCATAGGCGTTATTCCCAAGGGATACCTGTACTTTGCTATTACGTTCTCATTATTTATCGAATTCCTGAATTTCAGGTTTAAGCGCAAGGTTGAAGTGCCACATAACGAATAAATTGAGAGTGCGTTGAAGTTTTGATTAGTGTAGAATATTTTCTATATTTAATAATTATCAATCAAAACTTCGAATACATGGTCAAGCACAAACGTCGACTCACGCCACTGCGCCGCAAGATCCTGAATGGATTTTTCATCTATATGAAGGGCAAGCGATACGCGCCTAATACCGTGCGCACCTATACCTTTCATATGGCCGATCTGTTTTCCTTTTTTTACAGCCGGGAGCTTTCTGAACTCAATAATCGCGATGTCGAGCGTTATATTGAATCGGTATACCTAAACCGGCGGTATTCCATCAGCACCCAGCGTCAGCTTATCAGTGCTATAAAGATCTTCATACAGTATTATCCATATACGCAGATCGATGAGCCACAGCTGGTACGCCCGGAGGCCTGCCGTATGTTACCTGTTGTGTTATCGAAGCCGGAGGTGATCGATCTTATAAGGAACACGCGCAACCTGAAGCACAGGGCAATCGTGGGCATGATCTATTCGGCGGGATTGCGTATAAGTGAACTGATAGCTTTGGAATTAAAAGACATCGATATCGATCGCAAGCAGATTCACATCGGGAACAGCAAGGGTAGAAAGGACCGATACGTCATGCTATCGGAAGGTTTTTTACCCTTATTCCATAATTACCTGATCACCTATCGTCCGGGCAGGTATTTCGTTGAAGGTCCGAGTGGCTCAAAATACTCGGCAAGCAGTGTACGCAAATTCCTTAAGCGGTCATGTGAGCTGGCCAGGATAAGCAAGCCGGTTACGCCCCACACGCTCAGGCACAGTTATGCCACCCATTTACTGGAGAACGGTGTAAGCGTGCGTCACATCCAGGAATTGCTGGGTCATGCCAAGCCGGAAACGACGATGATCTACACCCATATAGCGAAGAAGGATTTATTGAAGATCCGGAGTCCGCTGGACAGTATACTCATGAGTCTTTCGAAGAACCCAAACCAGGAACAGAATCTCCTGTTATCTGAGAACTATAAGCTATAATATTGTAATTTAGATTGCATATAACGAGTT
>JABDPL010000046.1 GCA_013042825.1 Flavobacteriaceae bacterium
GATCTGAGCTTTCCGTGCCATTATCAAAGAGATCAAGAAGGATCGCATTGTGATATTTTCGGACCTCCTGCAAAGAGCTCTGAAGTTCCTTTTTATTTTTAAAATAATTTGAGATGACCTTTTCAAGGGCATTGGTCGTTTTTCCCATGGCGGAAACGATGATCAGCGTATCTCTGGTACCTGTATGGTTCAGTACTTTAACCAGGTTCTTTACCCCATCAGCATCCTTAACGGAGGCTCCACCAAATTTGAATATTCTCATCAGCTCAAATTAGATACATACTGTTTAATCCCGGCCTCGTCCAATTGTACTACATCCCAATCTTCGAGTACCCGTGCGCCTTTCTTTAAATAGAAATCAATGGCCCTTTGATTCCAATCCAGAACCACCCAACTGATGCGTTTTACCCCTAAATCATATCCATATCGCACAACCCTGTCCAGTAAACGGGAGCCTAGGCCTGAACCCCTCGAAGGTTCTTTTACAATAAGATCTTCCAGATGCAGCACCTTACCCTTCCACGTCGAGTACCTCATATATGTTAACGCCATACCCTCGACTTCATTATCGACCTCCGCAACAAAACACTGAAATTCTGGATGTCCTTCAAAACCATCCTTGATGAGCTCTTCAACGGTGACCTCCACTGCATCCGGCTCACGCTCAAAATGGGCCAGTTCCCTGATCAAATCAAGGACGGCTCTCATATCATTTTTATCAGCTTTTCTTATTACTACAGACATGATTTTCTATAGGAACCCAAATATAAACCAAAGTTTAACGTTCACCTTATTTTTATTTTACGAAAACGTGTTAGTTTCGGCAAAAATTCGATCTTTGTAACTGAATAATCCCCCACGTTAAATGTCTCATACAAACCAGACCTTAGGCGAATTCATAATTGAAAATCAATCTGAATTCAAATACTCCTCAGGAGAATTATCGCGATTGATCAACTCCATTCGTTTGGCAGCAAAGGTGGTCAATCATGAGGTGAACAAGGCAGGTCTTGTCGATATTCTTGGCGCGGCGGGCGATATCAATGCCCAGGGAGAAGACCAGCAAAAGCTCGATGTGTATGCGAACCAGAAGTTCATTCAGACCCTCACTAAGCGGAATATCGTTTGCGGTATTGCCAGCGAGGAAGAGGATGATTTCATTTCGATAAATAGCCAGGATGAGCAGAATCAGAATAAATATGTTGTTCTTATCGATCCGCTGGATGGATCATCAAATATCGATGTAAATGTTTCCGTAGGCACTATTTTTTCCATCTACAGGCGTGTAACCCCGGTTGGCACACCGGTGGTATTAGAAGATTTTCTTCAAAAGGGCAATAAGCAGGTGGCGGCCGGATACATCGTTTATGGCACTTCAACCATGATCGTTTATACTACCGGCCACGGTGTGAACGGATTCACCCTTAACCCTGCCATAGGCACCTTTTATCTCTCTCATCCCAATATGCGTTTCCCCGAAACAGGGCAGATCTATTCTGTTAATGAAGGTAATTACGTCCATTTCCCTCAAGGGGTAAAGAATTATATCAAGTATTGCCAGGAAGAAGAAGATGACCGGCCTTACACGTCCCGCTATATAGGATCGCTGGTCTCAGATTTCCACAGGAATATGATAAAAGGCGGAATTTATTTGTACCCGCAGAGCTCGAAATATCCCGACGGAAAGCTTCGTTTGCTCTACGAATGCAACCCCATGGCCTTTCTTGCCGAACAGGCCCACGGACTTGCCAGTGATGGTTATGGAAGGATAATGGAAATCGAACCAACGGCCCTTCATCAGCGGGTGCCTTTGTTCTGTGGAAGCAGGAAAATGGTGCAGATGTTGGAGAAATTTATGGCGACGGAAGTCTGATGATACGATAATTAATAATTTAGACTAGGCCTGACTTCGATTTAAACTTGAAACCTTCTGATTTAGTGGTTCATGGTTCTGATGCCGTCGATAAAACCATCGAGATCTACCTCCTCACGAATAAGACGCATGGCCTTATCCATAATGTATCCCACATTGACCGTTGAAAAGCCAAGGCCAACAGCTATTTTCGTCAGTAATCGCATTTCGTCATCCTTGTTAATCTCATCGGCATGTGCCATTCTGGCGAGATCATACAAGCGTTCGAGCCTGTAGTTATACGATATAGGCGGATTGATCGGGTAAGACTTATAATGCTTTAATATGCTCTTGTATTCATCAGGGGAAATCTCCAGGTTTATCGCCAATCTGTCGAGGAAAGCCTTCTCCTTATCAGAAATAACATCGTCCTATATCGCTACCCTCACAATTGCTGCAAAATGGTCTTTATTGCGTCTCCTGAATCCTCTATCGAATAGATCTGAAATTGACATAAAAATGATAAATGTCGGTGAAACAAACGCACATATTTTTTCCCATAAAATTTTCAAAATGATCGATTAAATAGATGTGAAAACCATCTAAAAACAGGAACTTTTCTTTGTTGTTTTTTAATTGATCATACCCCTGTTTTTTTAGCTTCAGATTCAGATTGGTAAAAGACCAAAAGAATTATCTTTGCCAAAATTTATTCCGGTGAGTAAGATCCTGATCGCTCAAGCCTTTGCACAATCTCTGCAGATACAGAAATTGCAGGATCGTATTGACCTTTCTGAAGGACTTACCGGGTTAAATGGGTACGTAGGATCCTCACTTTCCTTTGTTTTAAGCCATGTTTTCAAAGAGGCAGACAAGCCTTTCCTGATCGTTATGAACGACAAGGAAGAGGCCGCATACCTCCTTAATGATCTTGAGCAGCTTATCAACGAAAAGGACGTGCTGTTCTATCCCGGAAGCTATCGGCGACCTTACCAGATAGAAGAGACCGATAATGCTAATGTGCTCTTGCGCGCCGAGGTGCTCAACCGCATTAATTCGAGAAGAAAGCCTGCGGTCATCATCACCTATCCCGATGCCTTGTTTGAAAAAGTTGTTACAAGAAGGGAACTGGAAAAGAACACCCTGAAGATCGCGGTGGGAGATATACTGTCGATCGATTTTGTTAACGAGATCCTGTTTTCCTATCAGTTTAACCGGGTCGATTTTGTAACTGAGCCAGGTGAATTCTCTGTTCGGGGAGGTATACTTGATGTCTTCTCGTTTTCACATGATGAACCCTATAGAATTGAATTCTTTGGTGACGAGATCGATAGCATGCGAACCTTCGATGTAGAAACCCAACTATCCATTGATCAGGTTAAGACCATTCAGATCATACCGAATGTAGCTAATAAGTTCCTTGAAGATAAACGCCAGAGTTTTTTGAACTATCTCGCAGCGAAAACCATCCTGGTTGTAAAGAATAAGGATTTACTCTCAAACCGGGTTGATTCTCTATTTGTTAAAGCCAAAGAGGCTTTTGGGGCATTGTCAGGCGAAATAAAACACCAGGCTCCTGAAGATCTGTTCTGCAACGGAGGGGAAATTCTCGATCTTTTTGATCGAAGGAATGTTTTCGAATTGAACAAGACGCCCTTGCCGGTTGAAGCCGTCATACAATTTAATTGTTCGCCCCAACCGGCCTTTAATAAGCACTTTGACCTGTTAATTGCCGAACTTCAAAAATGGCATGAAAAAGGTTATAAGAACATCATCGCCTGTATAAGTGAACAGCAGTCAAAGCGGTTCCATGACATTTTCGATGATGTGGAGCAGGAGATCCATTACTCAACAACTGTGCTTCCCATACATGAAGGTTTTATCGATCATGACCTGAAATTGGTATGCTTTACCGATCACCAGATCTTCGAGCGCTATCATAAATTCCATTTGAGAAATGGCTATGCCAAAAAGCAGGCCATTACTCTTAAAGAACTGACCAATCTCAAAATCGGTGATTATGTTACCCATATCGATCATGGTATCGGTAAGTTTGGCGGACTGCAGAAGATCGATGTTCAAGGCAAACGTCAGGAAGCGATCAAACTCATTTATGGCGAGCGTGATGTACTCTATCTGAGCATCCACTCCCTGCATAAGATTTCTAAGTATACCGGAAAGGATGGCAAGGCTCCAAGGATTTATAAATTGGGAAGCAAGGCCTGGAAAAATCTGAAGAAGAAGACCAAAAGCAGGGTCAAGGAAATCGCGTTCAATCTGATCGGTTTATATGCCAAGCGAAAAATGAAGACCGGCTTCCAGTACAGGCCTGATAGTTATTTACAGCATGAATTGGAAGCTTCATTCCTATACGAAGATACACCCGATCAGAGTGCGTCAACAGAAGATATCAAACGGGATATTGAAAGCGAACAGCCCATGGATCGGCTGGTATGCGGTGATGTTGGATTCGGGAAGACTGAAGTTGCCATCAGGGCAGCTTTTAAAGCCGTAGATAATGGTAAACAGGTCGCTATTCTGGTTCCTACAACCATCCTGGCTTTTCAACACTATAAAACATTCAGCGAGCGCCTGATAGATTTCCCGGTAACAGTCGACTACCTGAATCGTTTCCGAAGTACAAAAGATAAAAACGAAATACTGTCGGGTATCAAATCCGGTGCTCTTGACATTGTGATCGGTACCCATCAGCTCGTAAATCCAAAAATTAAATTCAAGGACCTCGGACTGCTCATTGTGGATGAAGAGCAAAAGTTCGGTGTGGCGGTAAAAGAGAAATTAAAGGCCATTAAGGAGAATGTTGATGTGCTTACTCTTACGGCTACACCCATTCCGAGAACCCTTCAATTCAGTTTGATGGCGGCCCGGGACCTATCGGTGATCAATACACCACCACCCAACCGTTACCCTATTGAAAGCCGTGTGGTCAGGTTTAATGAAGATCTTATCAGAGATGCCATAAGCTATGAAATTCAGCGTGGCGGTCAAATTTTCTTCGTGCACAATCGAATCGAAAATATTCAGGAAGTAGCCGGAATGCTTCAACGCCTGTTGCCCGATGCCAAGATCGGGATTGGTCACGGACGAATGAAAGGGCAGAAACTGGAAAAGTTGATGTTGGCCTTTATGAATGGTGAATTCGATGTGCTGGTCAGTACAACCATTATCGAGAGCGGACTCGATGTGCCAAATGCTAATACTATTTTTATTAACAATGCCAATAATTTTGGGCTAAGCGATCTTCATCAGATGCGCGGTAGGGTGGGCCGTAGTAACAAGAAAGCCTTCTGCTTCTTTATAACTCCGGATTATTCGGTTATGACCAATGATGCCCGAAAACGCATACAGGCGCTTGAGCAGTACACCGAACTCGGAAGCGGATTCAACATCGCTATGAAGGACCTCGAAATCCGAGGTGCCGGTGACCTCCTTGGTGGTGAGCAAAGCGGATTTATCAATGAGATCGGTTTCGATACCTACCAGAAGATACTCAATGAAGCCATAGATGAGCTCAAGGAAAAAGAATTCAAGGATCTGTATAAGGAAACCGCTGAAGAGAAGGTTTATGTCAAGGATATAACGATCGATTCAGATTTTGAATTGCTGTTCCCCGATGACTATGTAAACAACATCGCTGAGCGATTAAATCTCTATACGCGTTTGAATGAATTGAAAACAGACGAGGAACTCAACCAATTCGAAGCACAATTAATGGACCGCTTCGGGGAATTACCAGTTCAGGTGGTTGACCTTCTAAATAGTGTGCGATTGAAATGGTTGGCGACAACCCTTGGCTTTGAGAAGGTAGTGATGAAAACCAATAAGTTGATCGGGTATTTTATAAAAGATCAGGATAGCCAGTTTTATCAAAGTCCGGTATTCGGACAGGTTTTAAAGTATGTCCAAAAGAATGCAGGGGCCTGCAAAATGAAGGAAAAGCAAACGCGCCATGGCTTGCGATTATTGCTTACCTTTGAGGATATAAAAGGGGTGAAGGACGCATTGGATGCGTTAGAGCCGATTATGGTCTGATTCTTGAAAGGCTAAAAGTGAAAAATTAATTGCTTTAATTACAGTTATAATGCTTAAGAAAAATCTTTGGATCATAGTATTTCTTCCGGTACTTCTCATAGGCCAGCAAGCATTAAAAGGGAAATTCTTGCCGCCGGAGGAATTCGATTGGATTCTGGTTTATAAGGTGTCACCCACACACTCGAGCTATGTTGGTGATGCGAAGATCGATCGAGAGGGGAATTTTGAATTTGTATTGGATTCTACTCAAACCGGAGGCATGTACAGGTTGGTATATGCCGTTCCTCAGGAAGAATATAATTTCGATTTGATCTATAATGCCCGGGAAGATATTGAGTTCACCTTTCATATCGATGACGGATTGGAATACAAGGCCTCGATTGAAAATAAATTGATGAGTTCATACACCAGCAGCATGTCTATGATCCGTCAGAGTCTGGGGAAATATTTCAGGGAGCAAAGCCAGGATTCAACAACGTTGATGACGATATTTCAGACCCAACGGGATACTCAGGAAGAATATGAGAAGATTTCAAAGGATATGATAGCCGGTCATTTCGTTCGCGCTAACCGGCCATATATTCCTGAAGCCTATGAGGAAATGAATACTTATGTTCGCAATTTAAAGGCTCATTATTTCGATCATGTGGATTTCAATGATCCGATTTTGCAGAGTTCGAATTTCCTGATAGAGCATACCTTGAATTTCGTTTTTGGAATGATCTCTAAAGACGAATTGAGAAGTACAGGTTTTGAACACAATATAGACCATGTGTCTAAGGTCATGGCCTCTGCCACAGATCAAACAAAAAAAATGCTGCTTTATATTCTCTGGCAGCAGTTTTCCGAAGCCAATTATGAAAAGACCGCAAATTATATCACCGATAATTACCTGCTCGACCTGGCGAAATCGTTGGAGGAAGATGAACTCGTTGCTGAAATAACACAGTTTAAGAACGTATCGCTCGGACATACGGCTCCCAACTTCAAGATTGAAAGCCAGAAGGACGGCGAAAATCTGAGTACCGAACTGCATGCACTGGAAGGATCAGAACATTATGTTCTCGTGTTTTGGAGCAGTAGTTGCTCTCATTGCCTGGATGAACTCCCCAAGTTGAAGGAATTCATAGATGGTCGTAATAGCGATCAACTGCAGGTCGTTGCCTTCGGCATTGAGGAGGATGTTTACACATGGAAAAATGAAACCCTAAAGTACCCTGATTTTACCCATGTGTGCGGTTTGGGGAAATGGGAGAATCAGATAGGTAGAGCCTATAATATTTCATCAACACCGACCTATTTCATTTTAGACAAGGAAAAGGCCATAATAGCCAAACCGGAAGATGTTGAGGATGTAAAAGCTTTCTTCGATAGTCAGAAGTGATAAAAGGCATCTTCCAAATGTTCGATGTCGAATCCCTTTGATGTTTTTGTGATGGCTATGATATCGAATCTAACGTCGACGTTTAAGCCTCTTGATTCGATGAAATGATCAACAGCCTTAACCAGGTTCCTTATTTGCTTAGGCTTTACAAATTCCTGGGGATCACCAAATGAATTCGATGACCTGGACTTTACTTCAACAACAGCCAGTATATCACCTTTAGAGGCTAAAATATCGACCTCCGCCCGGTCAAAGCGGTAATTGCGTTGGAGGATTCGATAGCCTTTCTGGGAAAGATGATCAACTGCCAGGTCCTCGCCCAATTGTCCTAAGGTGTTATGC
>JABDPL010000265.1 GCA_013042825.1 Flavobacteriaceae bacterium
CAGTATGTCGTTTACCGGAAAAAGGAGGAGGAAGATAAAGTGGAGGTGTTTATCGACCCTAATACCTTTAGTGAAGACGGAACCATTTCATTGAGTGGTTTGAGTTTCTCAAAAAACGGCAAACTTGCTGCCTATTCTATTTCTGAAGGCGGAAGCGATTGGAGGAAAATAATCGTTATGGATGCCGAAAATAAAGAAATCGTTGAGGATACCCTGGTCGATATAAAATTCAGCGGGATCTCCTGGTTTAAAAATGAAGGGTTCTTTTATTCAAGTTATGATAAACCCGATGGAAGTGAACTTTCTGCTAAAACCGATCAGCACAAGCTCTATTACCATAAACTCGGAAGCAAGCAATCTGAGGATGAACTGGTATTCGGTGGGGTAGATTCTGAAAAACATCGGTATGTAAGCGGAAGCGTTACAGAGGATGATCGTTTCCTCATGTTATATCCAAGGGTCTCGACTTCAGGAACTAAGCTTTACATTAAAGATCTTGAAGACCCTCAAGGCAAATGGATCACAGTACTTGATCATACCGATAGTGATACCTATGTAATCGATAATGTTGGCACCAAGCTATACCTTGTAACTAATCTCAACGCTCCAAACCAAAAAATAGTGACTACAGACGTTTCCAATCCCGGCCCGGAAAACTGGACTGATTTTATCCCTGAAACCGAACACGTTTTGAGTCCGTCTACAGGAGGTGGGTATTTCTTCGCTGAATATATGATCGACGCTATTTCTAAGGTCTTGCAATATGATTATGATGGTAATCTCGTGCGTGAGATCGCCTTGCCTGGTTTGGGTAATGCTGGTGGATTTGGTGGAAAGAAAGAAAATAAGATCGATTATTACTCATTTACAAATTATTATACACCTTCACGAATTTATAAATACGATGTTGAAACGGGAAAGTCTGAGCTCTATTGGCAACCTGAGATCGCATTCAACAGTGAGGCCTACGAAAGCAAACAAGTTTTTTATACCTCTAAAGATGGAACCAGGGTTCCCATGATGATCACCCATAAAAAGGGAGTTGAACTCAATGGAAAAAACCCCACCATTCTCTATGGTTATGGTGGATTTAATATTAGCCAGTATCCTTCCTTTCGCATTACCAATGCCGTTTGGATGGAAGAAGGTGGTATCTATGCAGTGCCTAATTTAAGAGGTGGCGGAGAATATGGAAAAGAATGGCATAAAGCCGGTACACAAATGCAAAAGCAGAATGTTTTTGATGATTTTATCGCAGCTGCAGAATATCTGATTGATAACAAGTATACATCTAAAGAATATCTGGCTATTCGTGGTGGTTCAAACGGTGGCCTTCTGGTGGGCGCAACTATGACACAACGACCAGACCTGATGCAGGTCGCTCTCCCGGCGGTTGGGGTTCTCGACATGCTGCGCTATCATACCTTTACAGCAGGGGCTGGCTGGGCGTATGACTATGGGACCTCTGAACAAAGCAAGGAAATGTTCGAATATCTGAAAGGATACTCACCGGTTCATAATGTAAAAGAAAATACAGAATATCCTGCAACTCTAATAACTACCGGCGTTCATGACGACAGGGTAGTCCCTGCCCATAGTTTTAAATTCGCCGCAGAACTGCAGAGTAAACAAACAGGAGAGAATCCTACCTTGATCCGGATTGAAACGGATGCCGGACATGGTGCAGGAACACCTGTTGCCAAAACCATAGAACAATATGCCGATATTTTCGGTTTTACCCTGTTCAACATGGGGTTTGATGTGCTGCCAAGTAAGACCAAGAAAAAGCTCAAAGGCTAAATTTCTTGAGCGGCCCAGAACTTCATAAGCTAATCGATAAGACAACCGCAGAGGTTCTTATTTTAGATTACTTTGGAGGGCTTTTCAATCGCACTCTTAGCCATAACCATGTACGCCGTCTATGGGCTAAAATTCTTATCAGAGAATTAGGCCTGAAGTGTTCTATAGATGTGTTTGCCCGTAAAAGGGTGGACGCTGTCCTTTTTCTCAATAATAAACTGGGAGTTTCTGAATGTAAAATTCCCTATGATACTCTTAAAGATGAGGTCCTAAATCGACTCTTGGCCAGCGGGATTTTAGCGCCTGGGCAAAGTGAGGTGTTCTTAAGATATTTCGAGCCGGCAGATCTGAAGTCGCAACTATCGGCCCAGGAAGTGAATACCGGTATTTTATCCGCTCTTGAGAATGCAAAGGCCATTGGGTTAAAATTGATCATCCTCTCAGATTGTTATGCTTCTGAATCACTGGTCAAGAGCTTCTTGAAGCACCACGGTATTTATCACCTCATCGATGGTATTTATGTTTCCGGGTCTGATAGTAAGCAGGAGGATAAGGGTGAAATTGTTGCTCATGTGCTCAGCGATCTGAAATTGACACCCGATCAGGCGGTGTATATTCGTTCCGGTAACAATGGTAAACTTCCAAAAAAAGAATCGAACAATTTTGATGATTTAAAGCTGTTTCTAACCGATGAAACTTCTGAGTACGAACTCGAAACAGCTGGCAATGACAAAGCAGATTTTAACAAGGTAATCGACAAAACGTTTCGCGCTTGTCAGGAGAAAGAAGCGCCGCCTTTCAGTGAATATATCATCTTTTTTCAGGTGTTTATAGAACGTCTTTATATCTGTGCCCGGCGATTTAATATTAAAACTTTGTTTTTTATCTCAAGGGAGGGGGTGTATCTCAAACGCTTATTCGATTATTATCAGGATCGCTGCTTATTGAGCCCGGATGATCGCATTCAAACCCACTATATCAGAATGTCCCGAC
>JABDPL010000266.1 GCA_013042825.1 Flavobacteriaceae bacterium
GAGTATGGGTAGTTCCTTTGAAGGGGAATTACAAGAAAGGCATGTCAATATGAGCAGGCAGATAATTCTCATTACTACTTGTCATGGAAGGCTTTTAATTTCTCATCCATCTCTTTGTCATATAAGAATATAAACATACTGGCCATCATGTCCTGATCAATCCCCGTGGTGTTATTTACCTTTAAAACCAATTCATAACGATGATCGGGATAAAGCATGATCCCTTCGGAACTGGAAAAATAAGAGACATCCTCAAGCCCGATTTTATCCCTGTAGTTCTGTGCCCTCGATTCGAATAATATGCTATTCATAGTTTTATCTACAAGAGACAGGCTTTCGGTAAAGGGATGCACATGAATCGCCGCATGATGGAGGCTAGTACTATCCTGAAGTTGCATTTGAGCAGTAACATCGAAGCTGTATTCAGCTTCACCTGGAAAGATAACCCAATGGCCGGATAGTGCCTGGCCGTTCTCGTTCACATAGCTGTGATTTTTCGTTTCGACCGGCAGGCATGCATTCGGATTTTCATCTGACGGGCCTTCAAACGGATTGTCTTTATCATAAGGCAACATTATAAAAATGGTCTTACTGTAAAGCGGTTTTAACGATTCAACCGCTTCACTGTAATTCAGACTGATCTTGTGCTTAACTCCAAATACCTCTTCGCTCACATTATGGTTAAGTGTCTGGGTTGACAGGAATAGATTTTCATTTGTAAAAACCGGGAAACCATAGCCTTTGGGCAGATTATAGCTTTCGATACCATGGCTCATGGAGGTCAGTCTAGGATATTGCATCCCGATCCTATGGTTTAAATCCCATCGGCTGTAATGCTCACCGTCATAATAATCGACATTTGTATGACAGATATAGTCATCGGATAGATTATCAACCTCAGTCGGACTAAGGGCTTCTGTTGTAAAACCCGTAATAAATACGAGATCAGCTCTGGATGGATCTAACTGAAACGCCCGCATCACCTTTGGCCCCTCCATAGATTTATAGATCCCATCTATAACCAACGTTGGCGTTATAAATGCGGTTTGGGAATCTTCATACACAACATTCCAGGAATTATCGACCAATCCAAGGCCATGCCGGAGTTTTGTTTTTATTATGGCCTTATGACGATTCGGCAAATTGAGGTAATAAAGCCCTCCCAGCATGATTACAGCCAGGACCAGCAGTACTGAATATTTTAGTACATTAGCTTTCAAGTGATCGGTGAACGATTTACGACCTCAATAAAAGTACGACTTTTATGCCAAAGCCCATGGGTAAACGGGTATTCGGATTAGACCTCATGCGAGCCACGGCAATCAGCCTGGTTGTATTCTCCCATATCAGCTGGCTTTTACCATTTAAATCGGGATTGTTGGTCGATTTGATGTCGATAGCCGGTGTGATCGGCGTTGAAATTTTCTTCGTCTTAAGCGGATTTCTTATCGGTCGAATCATCTACAAATTTTTTGTTTCTGAAGATTTTCATTCCGGAGATATAAAGTACTTCTGGATCAGGCGGTGGTTCAGAACAATACCGAATTATTTTCTGGGGCTGATGTGGAATTTAATAGTTTTGCTAGCCCTTGGGTTTTCAATTCCTGATGGCATATGGAAATACGTACTCTTTATTCAGAATTTCTCATCGGGTATACCTGTATTCTTCTACGAGTCCTGGACATTATCGATTGAGGAATTTGCCTATTTAATCGGCCCGATAATCATATATCTGTTCTATTTATTTCGGAGGAATGGAAACAGGTCCAGGCAATTTCTTTATATGGTGATCTGCATCATTTTAATGTGTACGGTATTGCGCCTGATCTACAATGCAAACCAGGAAATCCGGGATATGGAATACTGGAATCTTAATTTAAAGGCTGTGGTGATTTACCGGCTTGATGCGGTGTATTATGGCGCCCTTGCTGCGTATTTAAGTCTGGTCTGGCCAGGTTTCTGGAAAAGATCAAGATTCGTTCTTTTTTTCCTCGGTGTATGCCTGTTCATAGTTTTGAATCTTCTGCCGGTGGCTCAGGGTATTCTGATAGAAAGTTATCCCGCATTCTGGAATGTGTGGTATCTGCCTTTAAATTCAGTAGCAATAATGCTCACATTGCCTTTGTTGAGCAATTGGCACGCCAGTAGCAACGTGATGACAAGACTTATCACCGGGCTTAGCCTGATCTCCTATGCTATTTATGTCCTTCATTATTCGATTATCATGCAAGTCATGAGGCATGTCATTCCGAATGAACAATTCATCGGAATTGATCTTTTGATTTATATAGTGGTATATCTTACAGCGGTCTTACTTAGTTCGTATTTATTATATAAGGTCTACGAAAAACCGATGACAGATCTGCGGGATCATCCAAAAATAATCGATCGTTTCCGGTTGAAGCGAGAAAATAATTCTTGAATAATTCTTAGGATTATTTGATTATTTCATAAAAAAATATTTAAAATTTATCATTTTGTTAAATATTATTTATTGAATGTTCAATATCAATACATACTTAAAGAAGATTGATTTATTTCGTATTTTTGCCCAGCATAATTTTCTTCATTTAAAACAATATTTATGGCATTCGACATTGAAATGATCAAATCGGTCTACAGCCACATGGCCAAACGGGTAGACAAAGCCCGCAAGGTGGTAGGCAAGCCGCTTACCCTGGCAGAAAAGATCCTATATACCCACCTATGGGATGGTGAGCCACAAACGGCATTTGTTAGGGGTAAGGATTATGTTGACTTTGCCCCGGATCGCGTCGCACTTCAGGATGCAACCGCACAGATGGCATTGCTGCAGTTTATGCAGGCCGGGAAACCGAAAGTTGCGGTTCCTTCAACGGTGCATTGCGATCATTTGATTCAGGCTAAAAATGGTGCGTCTATCGATTTACAGAGCGCACTCAATACCAGTAATGAAGTTTTTAATTTTCTTGAATCGGTTTCGAACAAATATGGATTGGGTTTCTGGAAACCAGGAGCAGGGATCATTCACCAGGTGGTACTTGAGAATTATGCTTTTCCCGGAGGAATGATGATAGGGACGGATTCTCATACGGTCAATGCCGGTGGATTGGGAATGGTCGCTATAGGTGTTGGCGGTGCCGACGCGGTCGATGTCATGGCTGGTATGCCTTGGGAACTCAAATTTCCAAAACTTATCGGCGTGCGCTTAACAGGCACATTATCAGGCTGGACCGCACCTAAGGATGTTATTCTCAAGGTCGCGGAAATCTTGACCGTTAAAGGTGGTACCGGTGCTATACTGGAATACCTCGGACCAGGTGCCGAGTCACTATCC
>JABDPL010000267.1 GCA_013042825.1 Flavobacteriaceae bacterium
CGTTTTACCTTATCGCTGCTGCTGAACGCCCGCTTTCTCATTTCCGCTCTTTTCGCTTCCCGTTCGGCCATGCGCTGCTCGAGTGCCTCAGCGCGCTGTTCAGAGCGAGCGGCCCGCTCCTCTGCACGTTCCGCCATTTTCGCTTCACGTGCTTTCATGCGTTCTTCTATTCTGGCAGTGCGTTCTTCCAAATCCTCTCCATACTCTTCATCGAACTGTTCAGCAAATTCTTCGGCCCATTTCTCCATATCCTTTGCAAAGCTTTCACCGAATTCCTCGCCCCATTTCTCCATATCCTTTCCGAATTTCTCTCCGAATTCTTCACCCCATTTCTCCATATCCTTCGCCCATTTTCCATCAAATCTCTTGCCGTACTCCTCGCCCCATTTTTCCATGTCACGTTCGAAATCCGCTCCGAATCGCTCACCGAATTTCTTTCCCCATTCCTCCATTCTCTCGGAATAGTCATCGAAATTCACCTTTGAGAATTCCCTGGCCCAGGCTTCCATTTTATCCTTGAATTCCTTGCCGTATTTCTCTTCATATTCCTCGCTCCAGCGTTCCAGATAAGCCTCACCTTCTTTCTCATAGGCCTTGGTGTCAAAACTTACGCCATAAACACCTTCCGGTAATTCAGGGAGTTCGGGCAATTCAGGCATTTCAGGCATCTCAAAGTCTAACTCAGGAATTGGGGGCATATCGGGCAATGGAGGCATGGGAGGCAGTTCAGGCATATCGGCCATGGCTAACTGCAATTCCCTCAGGGCCTGAGCAGCTTCTTCCGAAGCATGATTTAAATTCCAGTTAAAATTATAAGATCCTCCTGTTCGAATTTCAACGGCATCGCCTTTACCTTCGATCTCTATTTTCCAGCCCTCAGCAATTTCCCTGAGTTCATCTTTGCTCAATTCGTCACTTTCAACATATGCTTCTATCTCGATCGTATTCCTGTTCCAGGTATCGATCTCGATATTGGTGTGGCTGGTACTTAGGTCGATAATCACATCTTTATTCGCATCTACGGTCTTCTTGATCTTTTGTACCCGTTGCTGGGCGTTGACCGAGATAAATGCCAGGCATATGACTATTATTGATATAAATTTAGTCTTCATGTTTTTAATTTTTTTAGCCTTGATGATCCTCAATGCTAACGTCAATGTTCAATTCATTTAATTTTTCCTTCAAGCGATACAACAGTTCAAGCCGCATTTTCAAATTATCTATCAAAGCAGATACGGTCTGTTCGTTGGGTCCGGATTGAATCAATTCCTTTGATAAGCGTTCATACTCCGAACTCAACTCGTCCAGGCGTTTTACATAACCATCGAACAATTCCTTGCTCTCCGATGTATACCTTAGTTTCGACAATTCATGATTGATGCTGGCGAGGTAATAATCCTCAACCTTTTTAAGCTCCGGCGATATCTCTTCCAAAGTTTTGGCAGAGCTAACTTCCTGTGGTACCGGGCTGTCGCTGCTAAAAAATCTGAATCCCAAATACCCTAAGGATACCAGAAGCAGGAATCCTGCAGCGATCCTGAAGAAAGAATAGGAATAGCGTTTTCTTGCCATAGGCAGGCTGGAGTCCAGTTTCTCAACAAACCGAGCTTCATGGCCCTCAGGCATGCCTTGATTCGATATAAGCTGCCGTTCGTTCTCGAATAGTTTTCTAAGGTCTTGTGCCATCTTTTGAACGTATTAGTAATTGCTTTAATTTTTCTCTGCCCCGCGAAAGCTGTGTTCGTGATGCCACCTGGGTGATCTTAAGGATCTGAGCAATCTCAGCATGATCATATCCCTCTATCAGGTAGAGCATCAGTACATATTTGTACTTATCCGGCAGGTCATTTATCGCTGCTTTTACCTCATCTGCGGTAATCGCGTCTTCAACAAACCATTCGTCTTCAACAGCTGCATCAACAACTTTAAGGTGTACATCCTGCAGCTCGATTAATTGCTGCTTTCTAGCTTTAAGTGTATCGATACATTTATTGATAACGATGCGTTTTAACCATGCTCCAAAAGTCACTTCGCCTTTAAACTGGTGAAGTTTCATAAAAGCTTTAATAAAGGATTCCTGAACGATATCCTCTGCTTCCATTGAATCTTTCACAAAGCGCTGGGCCACGACATACATGCCGTCGCAATATGCATGATACAACTGAAGCTGCGCCTTTCTGTCGTTGCTCCTGCACTTTTCAATTATCCCTGTTGCTAACAGATTCACTCCTGGTTTTGGTTAGGTCTTTCCTAAAAGACGATGAAAAAATAAAGCTGTGGCAAAAAGGTAGATATTTTTTATCGGGTTTAAAACATCCTGCCATACAACAGCGTTCTTTCTTCATACCAACCACATCATTTAATACCTTTGTATTCATAATAATCGGCTCATGAATCTTTTGTTAAAACGTATCATCCTGCTTCTGATCCTGGTGGCTTTGGGCATTTTAGTGCATTTATATTTCAATACTGAAACGTTTAAACCCAGGCTGAGTCCGAAGGACACAGTCGAGTTCAAACTAAACGATCTCAAACTGGAGGTGTTTTACAAC
This sequence comes from Flavobacteriaceae bacterium, assembly GCA_013042825.1. Lineage (GTDB taxonomy): Bacteria > Bacteroidota > Bacteroidia > Flavobacteriales > Flavobacteriaceae > SHLJ01. The sequence goes on from JABDPL010000267.1 coordinate 2,553, forward strand.
AGGCCTTCAAAACGGGAGCGCCTGATCTTTGGCGGACTCGTCCCTTTCAACCAGGTTTGGCGAACCGGGGCCAATGAGGCCACAACCTTTGAAACCAACCAGGAACTGAAGATCAACGGTGATATTCTCCCGGCCGGTCTTTATACGCTCTGGACAATCCCCGGTGAGGAGCAATGGACGGTGATTTTCAATTCCAAACAGTATCCTTGGGGCGTGGATGAAGCGATGAAACCTATGCGGGAACCGGATTATGACGTTTTGGAAGTACAAGTCCCTGCCCTGGTTCTCGATACAGTTGTGGAACAATTCACCATCGCTTTTGATAATTCTACAGATAACTTATCTTTAACCATGGCATGGGATAAAACGAAGATCGCTGTGCCGTTGAAATAATTTTGAAAGACCGGAAAGCAAAACAATCGGCCCTGGAAGAAAAAAAAGGTGTGGCTGTATCAGATATTACCGATGACAAGTCCATTAAAAATCTTCAAAGCAAACGAAAGTCTGATCAGTCGGCAGACGATCTCATCAAAGGTCTGCTAGCCGGTAATATCGCTGATCTGAGCCAGTCAATCACCCTGGTTGAAAGCATGAATCGGGATCACAAGATCAAGGCCGATGCCATTATTAAAGCCTGTCTTCCTCATGCCAATCGCTCGATCCGCGTTGGGATAACGGGAGTTCCGGGTGTAGGTAAAAGTACATTCATCGAAAGGTTGGGTAAACAGCTTACCTCAAAAGGCCGTAAGGTTGCCGTCCTGGCCGTTGACCCGAGCAGCACAATTTCAAAAGGCAGCATCCTGGGCGACAAAACCCGGATGGAGGAACTGGTGCGCGATCCACGGGCCTATATTCGCCCTTCGGCCTCAGGGGAATCCCTTGGCGGCGTTGCCCGAAAAACACGGGAGGCCATTATTTTATGCGAGGCCTCCGGATTCGATACCATCTTGATAGAAACCGTTGGAGTCGGACAGAGTGAGATAGCCGTGCATAGCATGGTTGATTTCTTCTTACTGCTGAAACTGGCCGGAGCCGGAGACGAATTGCAAGGCATTAAACGCGGAATAATCGAAATGGCCGATGCCATCGTGATCAATAAAGCCGATGGCGATAATATCACCGCAGCCAAGCGGGCAAAAGTTGAATTCAACCGGGCCCTTCACCTATATCCGCTCAAAGATTCCGACTGGCAACCACGCGTATCCACCTGT
>JABDPL010000270.1 GCA_013042825.1 Flavobacteriaceae bacterium
TCCGTCACCATCAGCATCTGGACAACCACCTAGGGCAGGAAGACCAGCTGTGTTCGGACAATTGTCGTTAGGATCGGCAACACCGTCACCGTCTGTATCAGGACAACCATTAAAGTCGGCCAAACCGGCTTCGTTAGGACAGTCATCTTCACTATCCTGGATGCCATCACCATCAGAATCAGGACAACCGTTAAACGCTTCTAGTCCTGCAACTTCAGGACAGGCGTCGTCTTTATCGTATATACCATCACCATCGGTATCTTTTCCACCGAAAGTAAAGGTTGCTCCTAGGCTATGTTGAAAATGCTTTGGCAGATATTCTTCGAAAGCGTGCTTATAAGTAGACTGTGCAGTGATTCCGAATTGCTCACTTAACCAGAAATTTATCCCGAGGGTTCCGTTAAGTGTTCCGGCACCGATCTTATCCACCCAGGTATAACCACCTCCAACACCTAGATATGGATCGAGCCATCCGGTGTTTAGAGCGTTACCAACGTCATATGTAATGATACCATCAGCAGCAAAGAAAGTTAAATCATCAGCACCGACGTCTCCAAACTTATCTATCTTATTGATCGCACCGGTTACTCCGAATGAAAAATTATCTCCTATGTATCGTGAAACCGTGAATGTGTTAAGAACTGGGATAACATTCCAATGATCTGTTACGTTAAAATACTCATCGAAATAGTCACCTAGAGGAGCATCTTCACCCACAGGGTAAACATCCACCGCGTTAACCCCAACGGATACAGCCCAAGGGTTATTTTCGTCTTGTGCGTAAACGTTGTTTAAACCAATGACTAACAACAATACGAACATTAATCTGCTAAGATTTTTCATATTCAATAATTTAATTTTAAGTGTTAATTGTAAGCAAAAGTAAGTTGTTAAATGTTATTAACAAAGACAAATATAGAAAAATATTACTTTTTTCATAGTCCAAACTTAATGTTTACAGGCATTTTAAACGATTTCCAATGCCCGACCTACTTTGATAAAAGCGGCTATGGCTTTATCGAGATGTTCTTGCTCATGAGCAGCAGAAAGTTGAACGCGAATCCGGGCCTTTTCTCGGGGAACAACCGGATAGAAAAAACCGATGACATATATGCCTTCTTCCAGTAACATATTAGCCATGGTCTGAGATAACTTGGCATCGTATAACATTACGGGCACAATGGCCGAATCGCCTTCAATAATATCAAATCCGGCCTGCTTTAAAGCAGTCTTGAAATAATTCGTATTCCACTCAAGTTTATCCCTTAAAGAAGTATCGTGTGTTAAAAGGTCAAAAACCTTAATCGAAGCTCCCACAATTGCCGGGGCAAGTGAGTTTGAAAACAGATATGGCCTTGACCGCTGCCTGAGCATTTCAATAATCTCTTTCTTTCCGGTAGTATATCCTCCCATAGCACCACCAAGCGCTTTGCCCAGCGTACCTGTGATGATATCGATTCGACCCATCACCCCTTTTTCTTCAAGTGTGCCACGGCCGGTTTTACCAATAAATCCTGTTGCATGACATTCATCTATCATCACAAGTGCATCATATTTATCCGCCAGATCACAAATCTTGTCTAAAGAGGCCACAATACCGTCCATTGAAAACACACCATCGGTTACTATTATCTTGAACCGCGCCCCATTAGCATTAGCTTCTTTGAGTTTATCCTCGAGATCTTCCATGTTATTATTGGCATAGCGATATCTTGCAGCTTTGCATAATCGAACACCGTCTATTATTGAAGCATGATTGAGCGAATCGGATATGATCGCATCCTCCTTTTCAAAGAGTGGTTCGAAAACGCCCCCGTTGGCATCGAAAGCGGCTGCATATAATATGGTGTCCTCGGTTCCGTAGAATTCGGCGATCTTAGATTCCAATTCTTTATGGATATCCTGTGTGCCGCAAATGAACCTGACACTCGACATCCCAAATCCTCGGGAATCGAGTGTGTCCTTGGCAGCCTGCACGACCTCAGGGTGTGACGACAGCCCGAGATAATTGTTTGAACAGAAATTCAGAACCTCTTGCCCTGTGCTTAATGTTATTTCTGCACCTTGTTCTGAGGTGATAATTCGTTCTTCTTTAAACAGGCCGCTGGTTTTGATTTCGGCCAACGCATTTGTGAGATGTTCACCCAGCTTACCGTACATGATGTTGATTTTTATGCAAAGTTAAACTTCTTTTATGTGAATGTCTTCATCGATATAAACCAAAAAACTGTTTTTAACAGTGCAATGCATAGCGCTCATGATGCCCGCATAGAATTTAACCTGATCCAGGTGCTCTTGCTTTGCTCTGCCGGTTTTGTAGTCGATGATCACAACTTCATCTTTATCGTTTGACACAATGCGATCAGGACGAATGAGATTGCCGGAGGAATCAATAATGGAACGCTCGTTGTAAATGTTATATTCGGCTGAATAATATGGTCTGAGCATATCATTGTTAACGATGGCATGAATAAGCGGTTTGATCTCCCGAGATTGTTGTCTATCGAGGTCACCCGACTCCATGAATTGCTGCAAAACCTCTTCCAGGTCTGAGGCAACCTGAATCTCCGACATGATACGATGTATCAAAATACCCTTTTCAATAGCAGCTAATTGGCGGGTGTCCCACATCTGTCCGGCATTTGTGGCAATAGCAATATTCATTTCTTTTATGGGCGTCAGGGTTAATTGACCCCTGATCTGCATGATGTCTTCACTCTCTTGAATTTCTGACCTTTCAGTTGGTTTACCAAAATGATAAACCATATTATTATCCTGCCAGGTACCGATGTGTTCAAGATATTGCTGATACAGATTGGCTGTGGATTTTACCTTTGAAGATTTGCTGGTCTTCCTTCGTTTCGACAAAATATAGAGGCGTTCAATGGCCCTGGTGAAAACGACGTAGATCAAATTTATGGTATCGAATTCCATTTCAGAACGGCGGGTCTGGTAAATTTCCGATCCGATATCACTATGAAGTTCCAGGTTGCTGTTGAAGTTCGTATACAAGCGGTCAAATCCGGAAAAGTTCTCCCGATCAAGCGGAAACCAGATCTTATTCTCCTTGGCGGGATATAGATCCAGATCTGCATAAGGAAATATAACAACGGGGAATTCTAGACCTTTGGCTTTATGAATGGTCATGATGGTTATGGCATTTAATCCTTCCGGAGATTTAATGCTGATTTTCTCCTGTTTCAACCTGAATTGTTCGAGGTATCCGTTGATCGATTGGCCACCTCTAACCGAATAGTCAAATACATCATCCATCAGGGCCTGGACGTAGGCATCGGAATGCTTAACAAGCCCGAATTTCATAATGATATATTCCACAGCTTCATAGATCGAGAGTTCTGATAATTCATGAAAATCAACTGTGATTGCATATGAACTTAAAAACCTTTCAAGTTGATTGGCTGACAATTCGAGTCCCTGTCTTATAAATTGATGTGAGGCGTCGTTTCTCAGGTTTTTGTCTGCTAAGTAATAAAGCAGGCTAAACTTAAGCTCAGGATTAATAGGATCGATCAGCCACTCCAGCATGCTAAGAATGAAATTTACCTCATCTGAATTGATCAAAAGCAGGCTTTCTGAGGATATCACATCAAAATTGCTGTTATGAATTAAAAAGTCAGCAAGAGCCTTGCCCTGTTCACGGGTTCTGACCAAAAGACAAATGTCCTTTTGATTGAAACCTTCATCCCGACAGCGGCCTATAATTTCGAGAACCTCTTTTCCAAAAATAGCATGGCTTTCATCGGCCTTTTCGTAATCGTGGAAAGACATCTGCACATAACCATTATTTTTTCGTGTGCCCATCTGTTTGCATTTCTCATATACGGCTGCATAGGCCGAAGACTCAAAGAGCGTGCTTGCTACGAAGCTGAAGAAACCATTATTGAAGTCGACAATAGCGGGAAGGCTTCTGAAATTGAATTCCAGGTCCTTTATCCTGGCCTCGACCTGGAAAGGATTGCTTTTGTGGGAATAGAGATCGATAAATTGTTCAGGTTTACCTCCGCGCCAGCGGTATATAGATTGTTTAGCATCACCGACAATCATTGCCGAGGTGTTTTCAGCAGCAAGCGCATTATTCATTAATGGGATAAGATTTTTCCATTGCATTACAGACGTGTCTTGAAATTCATCGATAAAAAAATGCTTGAATCGTTCGCCGATTCGTTCATAGATGAATGCAACAGGCTCATTTTGTAAATGCTCAGACACTACGGAATTGAATTCTGAAATGAGAAGAATATTTTCATCCTGTTTAATCTGATCGATTTCCTTTTTAATCAGACTCAGCACCGATAATGGAACCAGGTTTTTCCTGATAGACAGTAGAAATCTATAGTTTACCAGAGCATTTTTGGTCATGTAGAAAGCCTCGATAATCTCTTGGCGAATATTATCGATCCGTTGAGCGATGTCATCAGTTGTAGTTTTAGTGTAAAACGATTCCGATTCAATGCTGCTCATCCATTTGTTATCGAGATTGACCTTAGATCGGTTCGATTTTATATTCTTGAAATACCTTGGAATAGTTCCCTCCTTACCCTTAAAATCGTCGTGGTCAATTCCATTCTCAGCAATGAGATCAAGAATGGCATTAGCCACGTTGATCATTTCCTTTTCCAATGTCAAAAGTTTTTTATTCAATGATAATTTCAGGCTGGAATAATCATCAAGGGTTTTATCACCCAATGCCTTTAAGTGGTTGAAATGATTCTCATTGGTCAGAAGTTTGGCGATTTTATTCAAATCGAACGCTATGTTGTAACTCTTATCATCATCAACTTTTTCCCGGGCGAAGCTGATGAGTAGCTCGGTAAGCTTTTTGTCAGATCCGGCCTTGGCAATGAGTAAATCAACAGCCATGGCTAATACGTCATCTGTTTCAAGCTCTACTTCGAAATCCTGATTTAATCTAAGGTCGCGGGCGAATGCCCTGATGATATTTTGGTTGAACTTATCGATAGTGACCACTTCGAATCCGGCGTAATTGTGAAGTAGCGAATCAAGTAGATCTTTAGATTTCTTCTGAAGTTTCCCAGCTGATATGTCCAGATCTTCTAATAGCTCTTCAAACAGCTGTGTTGGGTTGTTGAGCATATCCGGATTGGAGAATTCTATCAATGCCTTGGCGATCCGTTCTTTCATTTCAACAACTGCCTTATTGGTAAATGTTATGGCCAGTATTCTCCTGAATGGCAAGGGATCATTTGATCTGAACAACTTTAACAGGTAAGAACGCACCAGTGAATAAGTTTTGCCGCTGCCGGCAGAAGCATTGTAGATAAAAAATTCGGAAGCGCTCAAGCAGGTGATTTCTTTATACCAAAATAAGGAATCTTAATAACTTATTAAGATTGTATTGAATGCTTTATCTTAAATTTGTGATTGAAAAAGTATTAACGAAAAATATAATTATTATGGCATTTGAATTACCGAAGTTAAAATATGCATATGATGCGTTGGAACCCTACATCGATGCGCGTACAATGGAAATCCATCACACGAAACATCATAATGGATATACCACCAAGTTAAACGCGGCAATCGAGGGGACCGACCTGGAAGGAAAAAGTATAGAGGATATATTGACAAACCTCGACATGAATAATATGGCAGTCAGAAATAACGGCGGCGGTTTCTATAATCATGCGTTGTTCTGGGAGATCATGAACCCTGAAGATAAAGGACGTCTTTCCGGTGAGTTAAGGGAAGAGGTCGATAAAACATTTGGATCACTGGATGGTTTCAAAGATGCTTTCAGTAAGGCTGCTGCCACACGCTTCGGTTCTGGTTGGGCCTGGCTATGTGTGCATCCCGGTGGAGCAGTTGAAGTATGCTCAACACCTAATCAGGATAACCCTTTAATGCCAGGTGTAGCATGTGGGGGAACTCCTATACTGGGGATCGATGTTTGGGAACATGCCTATTACCTGCATTATCAAAACAGGCGACCGGATTATATTGCGGCCTTCTTTAATGTTATTAACTGGAATGAGGTAGAAAGGCGATATGCTCTGCACAAATAAAGAGTTTCATAAAATGAAAAAGGCTAACTTAAAAGTTGGCCTTTTTTATGCAAAAATAAAAAGGTGAACTTGCGTCCACCTTTTTGCCCCAAATCTACCATAAACTTAACCTACTTATGTTATGGTGAATCAAATATAAGAGACCTTTTTTGAAGTATCTAAATTTATTAGACAAACGACGCATAAATTAGTCTAAGCGTTAAAAGGATAAATTTTAGAGGAAAGCGGCAAACCCTAGTATATAAAGGTTTTTGAAAAGTTTATTTGTTTGGAAATCACAGATGTAAATAAAAAAAGGTGAACAAGCGTTCACCTTTTTTTGCCCCAAATCTACCATGAACTTAACCTACTTATGTTATGGTTCTACTAAAGTAGACGGTTTTTCCTGAAAGGCTACAAATATTAGACGAAATGCACATTTTTTAGTTCAAATGTATATTTTTATAGATAAACGACGGTTTTCGTGAATTCAGCCTAATAGGGCCGTTCTTTTTTCCCCTCATAAAAATTGATAAAGGCCTGGTTCACAACACGGTTGCCTCCGACAGTAGGATAGTTCCCCGTGAAGTACCAATCGCCTGAATTTTTCGGACAGGCGATATGAAGATTTGTGATAGTTTGAAATATGATTTCTACAGGTACATTTATGTCTATATCGCTGAGGAGTTCAGCTATTTTAGCAGAGATCTGATCGGCTGTAAATGGATCATAGATCTCTTTAACAAAATTCTTCACCTCACTATCGGCAAGATCAGTCTGATCTTTACATTTTTGATATACCTCATCGATAAGTTCGGCCATATTGTTTTCCTTCAGGAGTTCCAAAGCCGCCCTGAAGGCTACCAGGCTTTCTAAATTGGCCATATCTATTCCATAGCAATCCGGGTAACGAATTTGGGGCGCAGAGGAGACCACCACAATTTTCTTAGGGTTAAGCCTGGCCAACATTTTGAGGATACTCTTTTTCAGTGTGGTTCCGCGTACAATGCTATCATCTATGATCACCAGGTTGTCTTCGGGTTTGATCACACCGTAGGTAATATCGTATACATGTGCAACCAGGTCTTCACGGCTGCTGTCTTCGGTGATGAAGGTTCTGAGTTTGACATCCTTGACTGCTATTTTTTCAATCCTCGGCCTTACCGAAAGGATCTCTCGGACTCTGGCTGCAGAGATACTTCGTTTCCCCTCGAGTATGGCCCTGGTCTTCTTCTCATTCAGATAATCTTCCAGAGTCTCTATCATCCCAAAAAATGAGGTTTCTGCCGTATTGGGGATAAATGAGAACACTGAATTTTCGATATCATGACCGATACTCTCCAATACCTTTGGAATTATCAGCTTTCCTAAATGCTTGCGTTCCTGGTAAATTTCAGCATCACTTCCCCTCGAGAAATAAATGCGTTCGAATGAACAAGCACGGCGTTCAAGGGGTTTTATTATTCGCTTAATATCAACCTGTCCGGAATTCTTTGTAATAATCGCATGGCCTGGTGGTAATTCATGAACTTTTTCAATAGAGACGTTAAATACAGTCTGAATCACCGGGCGCTCCGATGCCACCACCACAACTTCATCGTCCTTATAATAATATGATGGTCTTATACCCGAAGGATCGCGCAACACAAATGAATCACCATGACCTAGGAGACCGGCCATTGCATATCCGCCATCCCAGTTCTTAGAAGCTTTTCTGAGGATCTTGGCCACATTTAGCCTTTCAGCTATTAAAGGCGAGCATTCGCTTTTGCTGTAGCCTTCCTTTTTCAGATCCTTATAGATCTTATCGACCGAATCATCGAGAAAATGACCAATTTTCTCCATTATGGTAATAGTGTCAGTATATTCCTTGGGATGTTGTCCCAGGTCGACAAGATTCCTGAAGAGTTCCTTTACATTGGTCATGTTAAAATTACCTGCCAGGATAAGGTTTCTATGCATCCAGTTGTTCTGCCTGAGGAATGGATGAACGCTCTCAACACTATTCTTTCCGAAGGTTCCGTATCTCACATGACCCAGCAGAATCTCCCCGAGGTAGGGTACATGATTCTTTTGCGCGGGAATATCATCTTTGATCCCGGGGTTGTTTGCCAAGACCTTATTAATCCTGTTATTGATTTGAGAAAAGATATCCTGAATGGGCTGTGACTGTATCGATCTTATTCTGCTGATGTAGCGCTCTCCTGGTTGTGTGTTGAGTTTAATGCTGGCAAATCCCGCACCATCCTGTCCCCGGTTGTGCTGCTTCTCCATCATGAGATACATCTTGTTGATTCCGTAATAAGCGCTACCATATTTTTCCTTGTAATAGGACAAGGGCTTAAGCAGCCGGATCAATGCGATTCCGCATTCGTGTTTAATGCTATCACTCATAATGTAACTCTAAGAAACCTGTTCTTTTAAGATAAATCCTCACGACAATTCTATTTCAAATTGGGTTAGGTTTTTGAATTGTTGAAGCCTGACATATAACTCATCCAAGTTGAGTTCCAACATGCGTTCAGGTCCGAATTTCTCAACACAGAAAGAAGCCAAAGTTGATCCGTAAATCACGGCATTTTTCATATTATCGAATGAGATATCATTGGTCTTGGCCAAATATCCTGCAAAGCCTCCTGCGAAAGTATCGCCGGCCCCGGTAGGGTCGAAAACCTCTTCCAGCGGTAGTGCCGGAGCAAAGAAAACATTGTCCTCATGAAACAATAAAGCCCCATGCTCCCCCTTTTTTATCACTACAAAACGAGGCCCCATTTCCTGGATCTTTCGAGCGGCCAACACCAGGGAATATTCATGGGTTAGCTGTCTCGCCTCTTCATCGTTAATCGTGACCACATCGGTACGTTTTAGAATGGCATGCAATTCTTCAAGGCTGTGTTCCATCCAAAAGTTCATCGTGTCGAGAATAACCAATTTCGGTTTTGAATTCATCTGATTCAGAACATTCATTTGGATGTCTGGATGCAGATTCCCAAGCATAAGGATGTCTGCATCTTTAAAGGTTTCAGGCACCTTGGGATCAAAATCTGCAAGAACATTGAGTTCGGTTGACAAAGTGTCCCTGGTATTCATATCATTATGATAACGTCCGCTCCAAAAAAAGGTTTTGCCATCTTCAACCACTTCTATACCTGATATATCGATCTGACGATCTTTTAACAATTCTAAATACGCTTTCGGAAAATCACCACCAACCACTGATATTATAGCAGAATTTACATTGAAATGTGATGCGGCCAGGCCGATAAATGTAGCTGCTCCACCAAGAATTTTATCGGTTTGCCCGAAGGGCGTTTCTATCGCATCGAACGCGACAGTGCCAACAATAAGTAATTTGCTCATAAAGGCTGAAAAGAATTCCCTGCAAACTTACGTAAAAAATAATCCGAATGAAAGCAGGTCCTTTCTTCGGATTCAGGACTTATTTTCTTCCAAAATCGGCTGGAATTTCACCCCATGCTTTGGTTTCCCATTTCACAACCCTTGTACTGTAATTATTCGAGTTGAGCCAGGTTTCTGCCCGGTCGATCAGTTCGAATAATTTTTCATTGGTTGCGGTTGGCATAAGGCTTGTATTACAATGCTTCTTCCGTATCCATGCCAATGCCGTACGCGAATCGGTATAAAGGATTTTTTGACTGTGTTGTTTCTTCAACCAGGCCAGTCCGTGTACGATGGCCAGAAACTCTCCAATATTATTGGTGCCGTCTTCAAAAGGGCCTTGTTTAAAGATCTGTTTCCCCGTTTCCAGATCAACACCCCTGTACTCGAGTTTGCCAGGATTGCCGCCCACTGCTGCATCTACCGCAATGGACTTGCGATTGGGGTTTCCGAATTTGGCCAATTGTTCCCGGGAAGGTGCTTTACTTTTCGACTTCGACCGGATATAATCCTTGTATTTCCCTTTTATGGCTTTCCTGGCTAAGCTTTCCGATTCGAAAGCGATATATTGGGCTCCTCTAAAATCTTTAATCTGTTCCTGGCAATCTTTCCAACTTTTATAGATTCCTGGCTTATGGCCTTTCCAAACCACGTAATATTTTGGCTTTTTTGCAGACACTTTAATCGTTTAGAAGGGATTCTACCACTCTTGGGAAATGTTCCATTTCGAGTTGATGGATCTTGGCTGCCAGGTCTTCAGCCGAATCTGAAGGGTCAATTGTGCATTTGGCCTGGAAGATTATGACTCCTTCATCGTAGCGTTCATTAACATGATGAATGCTTATGCCGGATTCCGTTTCCTTATTGGCGATAACCGCGTCGTGAACATACATGCCGTACATACCTTTACCACCGTAATTTGGTAATAAAGCCGGATGGATATTAATGATCTTACCGGGGAAGGCCTTGAGAATCTTTTCGGGAACCATCCATAGGAATCCGGCCAGGACGATAAGATCAGGATTCTTGAACTTCAGCAGATCAAGAATATCATCGGTTTGAAAAAAGGCTGATCTATTAAAGGCAAGGCAGCTCACTTTGAGTCGGTTACAACGTTCGATGACTTTGGCATGGGGATTGTTGGTGAGCACTTGAACAACACTCGCTCCAGATCTGTCTTGAAAATACCCGATCAAATTTTCAGCATTAGTTCCCGAACCGGACGCGAAAATCACAATTTGTTTCATGAACAAGGAAGGCTAAAGCGTTGCTCAGACAAAAGAAAGAATAATTATTAACAATTAGAAGTAAAAAAGAAATTCTTCAATTTAAAATGAGTAAATTACATTCTAATTTTTGGTGTAAAAGCCTGTTTTAAAAATAAGTTTTTTATTTTTGCGACCTAATTAAAACTTAAAATTTAAAGATTATGTCAGACATTGCATCTCGTGTAAAAGCGATAATTGTAGACAAACTTGGTGTTGATGAAAATGAAGTGGTTAGTGAAGCGAGTTTTACTAACGATCTAGGAGCAGATTCACTCGATACCGTTGAGCTGATCATGGAATTTGAAAAAGAATTCGATATACAGATTCCTGATGACCAGGCAGAAAATATCGCGACTGTCGGTCAAGCTATTTCTTACATAGAAGACGCAAAATAAAGCATCATATTTTATGAATTTAAGGCGAGTTGTAGTTACCGGGATAGGAGCACTGACGCCGATAGGAAATTCCAAAGATGAATATTGGGAAGGCCTTGTCAATGGCAAAAGCGGTGCCGCACCGATAACCTATTTCGATACAGAGAAATTCAAGACTAAATTCGCCTGTGAACTTAAGGGCTTCAATCCTACCGATCATCTCGACAGGAAAGAAGCCCGTAAAATGGACAAGTTTGCCCAATATGCCATGGTTGCTACCGGTGAGGCCATAACCGATGCCAAACTTGATCTGGATTCTATTGATAAACTGCGCGTGGGCGTTATCTGGGGCGCCGGTATTGGCGGACTGGAAACCTTTCAGGATGAGGTCCTGAATTTCGGTAGAGGCGACGGTACCCCGAGATTCAACCCCTTCTTTATTCCCAAGATGATCGCCGATATTGCACCCGGCAATATTTCCATTAAATATGGTTTTATGGGGCCTAACTATACAACGGTCTCCGCCTGTGCATCATCTGCGAATGCCATTATCGATTCTCTGAACTACATCCGCCTCGGTCATTGTGATATTATCGTAACCGGTGGTAGTGAAGCGGCGGTGACTATGGCAGGCATGGGAGGATTTAATGCCATGCATGCGTTATCAACCCGTAATGATTCCCCTGAAACGGCCTCGAGGCCATTCGACGCAACTCGTGATGGTTTTGTGCTGGGTGAAGGTTCGGGAGCGCTCATTCTTGAAGATTATGAGCATGCCAAATCCAGAGGCGCGAAGATTTATGCTGAAGTACTCGGAGGCGGATTGTCCTCTGATGCATATCATATGACAGCACCACACCCGGACGGGTTGGGTGTTATAGCAGTCATGAGAAATTGTTTAAAAGATGCCGGTTTGGAACCGGAAGCAGTCGATACTATTAATACTCACGGAACTGCTACCCCGCTTGGAGATGTAGCAGAATTAAAAGCTATTTCAGAAGTATTTGGTGATCACGCGAAACATATCAATATCAACTCCACCAAATCCATGACCGGTCATCTGCTCGGGGCAGCGGGAGCAATTGAGGCTATTGCCTCAATCATGTCGATGGAACATGGAATAGTCCCACCAACAATTAATCATACCACCGTAGATGACACCATTGACCCGGACCTGAACCTGACCTTAAATAAGGCCCAGAAACGGGATGTTAAGGTAGCCATGAGCAACACCTTTGGATTTGGAGGTCATAATGCATGTATATTATTTAAAAAAATAGACTAAATTCTTAATGCATTTTGTTCGCAACATATTTAATTCCCGATCTGGAAAAGACGGGAATTTTTTTGTTAGGATAAAAGCAATACTCGGCTTTAAACCCAAAATCTTAAACATTTACAGGGTGGCATTTACCCATCGTTCGATGAATCGCAAAGATAAAGATGGTAATGCCATAAATTATGAGCGTCTGGAATTTTTAGGTGATGCCATGCTCAGTGCTATTATCGCCACACATCTGTATAATGAAGTTCCTCAGGGCGATGAAGGATACCTTACAAAGATGCGTTCGAAGATCGTTAGCCGGGAGCATTTAAATGAACTCGGTAAAGAACTCGATCTTATCGAATACGTCGAGAGCAAAATTCCAAAGGACAATTTCGGCAATAACATCTATGGAAATCTTTTCGAAGCACTTGTAGGAGCTATCTATCTTGACCGTGGTTATCAGTACTGCGAAAAGTTCATTTTTGATAAGGTAATCATACCGCATGTCGACATTCAGAAACTTGAGGGCAAGGTGATCAGTTACAAGAGTCTGCTAATCGAATGGTGCCAGAAAGAAAAGAACAGCTTCGATTATGACGTTTATGAGGATACGGGAAATGATGAACTTCGGCATTTCTCGGTTAAGCTTTCAATAAATGACAAGGTCATCGCCAAAGCAAGGGCAACCTCAAAAAAGAAAGCTGAAGAAAAGGCATCAAAACGTGCGTTTTTTGCCTATCAAAGCCAGATTTCAAGGGCGATATGAGAATATCATCAAAATTCAGATTTGACTACATCCTTTTCGTTTGTTTTTTGTTGAAAGAAAAATGATTCATTCAAGATAGTATTCTTCTAAATGCTATATTTACACTACTTAAAATTAAGTCTATGGCGATGCATAAACTTATGATTGACGATTTCGATGATGAGGTCTATGCCCTCATTGCCATTCATTGTTCAATCGAAGATTATCGCCTGGCATTTTTACTGAATAAACATCTTGGCATCAATTTCAGCCGCTGTGAAAGGGATGTTGATTTTGACTACCTCAAAGCTTCCTTCCCAATTTTTGAATGGGAAGACCAACAGCATCAAGTCACATGGAACCTGGTAGCCAATATTTGCAAGAAAGAAGAGGAAAGCGTGGTTAGTTCAGGATCGCTGTTCGCCGATCCGATAAAAAACATCAAATCCTTTAATTTAATCCCGGAGATGGAGCAGGTTGATTTCTTTATCAAGATCCGAAATGATGGCAGCCCTGTTCATGAAAGAAAAATTGTACGAATTATACAAGATATTCCGCAGATTGCAGCGGTTTATACAGTAGATATATTTGATCTGAAATCCCGTGAAAATTTAATTTTTGATTGATGCCCGATTACAGAAAAAAAACAAAAATCGTTGCTACACTTGGTCCGTCCACTAAGGATAAAAATGTGATCAAAAAGATGATTGAAGAAGGAGCCAACGTGTTTCGCATTAATTTTTCTCATGCCAACTATGAAGACGCCGAAAAAAGGGTCCAAATGATCAGGGAACTCAATGAGGAATATGGTTATAACAGCGCGATATTAGCCGATCTTCAGGGTCCGAAATTGCGAGTAGGGGTCATGCAGGAAGAAATAGTGGTGAAGGAGGGCGATTCGATCTATTTTGAAACTGGAGAAAGGTTTGAAGGTACTAAAGAACGGGTGTATATGAATTACGCCAATTTCCCGAGGGATGTAAAACCCGGGGAGCGCATATTGCTCGATGATGGTAAATTGATTTTTGAAGTTGTCGAGAGCGACGGTGATTCGAAAGTTTTGACCAAGGTGCTCCAGGGAGGACCATTGCGTTCAAAAAAGGGTGTTAATCTCCCAAATACAGATATCTCACTTCCTGCGCTTACCAAAAAGGACAAGGAAGATGCCATTTTCGCTATAGGTTTGAAAGTTGACTGGATAGCCTTGTCATTTGTAAGGCATGCCGAGGACCTCATGGAGCTTCGGGATCTGATCTCTGAAAATTCCGATCACAAGATCCCTGTTATCGCTAAAATTGAAAAACCCGAGGCCGTAGAAAATATCGATAAACTCGTGGCTTATTGCGATGGTTTAATGGTGGCCCGTGGTGATCTCGGTGTTGAGATACCTGCCCAGGAAGTGCCGCTTATTCAAAAGAAACTGGTGCTTAGAGCGAAAAGAGCCAGGGTTCCTGTGATCATTGCAACTCAAATGATGGAGTCGATGATTGACAGTTTAACACCAACCCGGGCAGAGGTTAATGATGTGGCCAATTCGGTTATGGATGGCGCAGATGCGGTCATGTTGTCGGGAGAGACCTCTGTTGGAGATTATCCTGTTCAGGTTATTCAGAAGATGTCTGATATAATTGAAAGTGTCGAGAATTCCGACCTGATCAACGTCCCGCAATCGCCCCCGCATATCAGGACCAAGCGGTATATCACTAAATCTATTTGCTATCACGCGGCTAATATGGCTAACGAGATAAAGGCAAAGGCTATTTCAACTCTTACCAATAGTGGTTATACGGCCTTTCAGATTTCGGCCTGGCGTCCTGACGCCCATATCCTTGTTTTTACCTCAAATAAAAGGATACTGACTCAACTTAATTTGCTCTGGGGAGTGACGGCTTTCTACTATGACCGTTTTGTGAGTACCGATGAAACCATTGAAGATGTGAATGCGATAGCTTGTAAAAAAGGCTATCTGGAGGTAGGTGATATGTTGATCAGTTTAGCGGCTATGCCAATTCAGGATAAAGGTATGGTAAACACCCTTAGGATCACCGAGATCACAACCTGCACGTTCTAGAATTCAAATTGCAACTGAACACTAACGTTGCCTTCTTTTCCATCATCCGCCTTATTATCTGAGATCGCATTCTTCAGGTTTGAGATAGATATTCCCAGAAGTCTTACCGAGTCTTTTGGTTTTTCCTGATAGAGAAGGTCTTTAACTGTTGAAATAATTGTCGGTTTGTCATTTACGAAGCCCTCAAGTGTGCGGCTTCGCGTCTGCTGGGAGAAGTCACTGTATTTGATTTTCAGGGTCACCGTTTTACCGCTGTTCGTATTCTTTTGTAGTCGCCTTACGACCTCATCGGCTATCTGGTTCAGCTTTTCTATCATAAAGATCTCACTTGATAAGTTACTGCTGAAGGTGCGTTCGGCAGCGAGTGATTTCTGAATTCGATGTGGTTTTACCCGGCTTGTATGTATTCCACGAACAGCCTGATAATAATATTTCCCTGATTTGCCGAAGTGTTCTTCAAGGAATTCGAGTGACTTCTTTTTGAGGTCCTTACCTGTGAACATGCCCAGGTCGTACATGTGGCTTGCAGTGACCTTTCCTACACCATAGAATTTGCGTACATCGAGGTTCTCGAGGAAATCCAGAACCTCCTCTGGCGGAACGGTTTTTTGCCCGTTAGGTTTATTATAATCACTGGCGATTTTAGCCACAAATTTGTTTATTGAAATGCCCGCAGATGCTGTAAGGCCCAAATCTGAAAAAATTTGATTTCTTATTTCACCGGCGATCAATGTTGCACTGGGATTGCCTTTTTTATTCTCAGTGACATCCAGGTAGGCTTCGTCAAGGGATAATGGCTCTATCAGATCGGTGTATTCAAGGAAAATTGAACGAATATGCTTTGAAATCTCACGATAACGGTCAAAACGGGGTTTTACAAAAATGATATGCGGACAATTCTTTTTTGCCTGTACACCGGTCATCGCACTTCTAACCCCGAACTTCCTGGCTTCATAGCTTGCAGCGCTTACCACGCCTCGTTTTTCACTACCTCCAACCGCCACCGGTTTTCCGCGAAGCGACGGATCATCCAGCTGCTCCACAGAGGCATAAAAGGCATCCATGTCAACATGAATGATTTTTCGAATTGGTATTTCATCAAGCATCATGTAAATTTATGATTTCTTTGGTGGATCAGTATGCAGGAAATTGAACGTAAATTTTTAGTGAAATCAAACGCTTATCGTGAGCAGGCATACAAACGTTCAACGATAAAACAAGGTTTTCTTAACCTGGATCCCCAAAGAACTGTTCGTGTCAGGGTAAAACGGAATAGCGCACAATTAACGGTAAAAGGCTTGTCATCTGATGACGGATTATCCCGTCATGAATGGGAGATCGATATTCCAAAAAAAGATGCCTTATTCCTACTGGACTTATGCCACAACGAATTCATCGAGAAGGAACGATACGAGGTTAAGTGTGGAGAGCATGTTTTCGAAATTGATGAGTTCCATGGTTCAAATGAAGGTCTTGTGCTGGCAGAGATCGAGTTGAATGATGAGAACGAGAGCTTTGTGAAACCTGATTGGTTGGGGACGGAAGTTACAGGTCAACCCGAATATTATAATGCTAACTTAAGCGTCAATCCCTATTTAAAATGGGCAAAATAAACTCCGCCATTTCTATTTAACTACCTGTTCTTAGAAG
>JABDPL010000271.1 GCA_013042825.1 Flavobacteriaceae bacterium
ATCAGTTCCGGGATCCTTTAATTTCATGGGTAGGCCATACAAATAGGTATAATAATTTTTATACATCGTCGCTCTTTCGCAGCTTAAACGGTTTGCGGTTGCAATCTCTTCGGAAAAGTTCTCACTGCCGTTATATGTAATTCTGCATTCCGAACCTTTTAGGTCAAATTCTGTAGTAATTGTGTCCTTGACTGCTTTGACGTAAAATGTATCTGCAGGCAAATCAATTTTTATATCACTTTCACGATTGGATTGGTCGGGAATTTCCATTGTGATATGAAATTGACCTTTAAATGTTGGCCAGTTATTTTCCGGATCGTGATAGGCAATGGATCGATTAAGAATGTCGGCTGAAGTGGGTGGTTTACCACAAGAACTCATCAGAATTGCTAATAAGCAAATAACCAGTTTTTCTGTTATTTTCCTTTGACTCATCATTTTTTAAACATCTTCTTCTTCATCCTGAGGGATGGTAGCCGGCTCAACACGGCTGTCGTGCGATTTATAATATTCTGTCAACAGGTCAAAGGCCGCATTAAGAAGGTCCTTGGTTTCAAGCAGTATACTGAAGTATAAGGTTGTATTCTTGGGACTGGACTCCTCGGTTCGTGTACGCTCAACCTGGCGTTGAATCTTGTCCTGAACAAAATCGAAGATCTCCTCACGGCGCTTGAGCACATCGTAGATCTGCTCAAAAGAACGGGATTCAAAAGCATTTTCTGTTTCCAGGAAGAAGCCTTCCAAAAGATCATCTATTTCCTTGAGCTCTCTGATCTGACTAAATTTTAAACGCTTATGATTGTTGTTTACATGTTTATAACTGGCTCGTGCGATAAAATCCAGCGACTGGGAAAGATCGGTTAGATAGTCAAGAATATGCAGGTAAAAGTTACTGGCTGTAACACTAGATTCATCCAGGTTCTTGATGAAATAAA
This sequence comes from Flavobacteriaceae bacterium, assembly GCA_013042825.1. Classification (GTDB taxonomy): domain Bacteria; phylum Bacteroidota; class Bacteroidia; order Flavobacteriales; family Flavobacteriaceae; genus SHLJ01. Next base: position 936 of record JABDPL010000271.1, read on the forward strand.
AAATATTATCCCGTAGGTCGTCGATCTCATCTGATAGCTTGTCAACCTGTTTTCGCCCGCGTTTCAGAAGGGTCAGATCCTGAAGTGCAAGACCGCGAATGGCGTTGGTGTAAATACGGTTGCCCCTGTTCACAACATTCGAAATATTATCGGCACTTTCATGAATAACCCCCTGAATAGATCGGCTTTCGGCTTTTTGTAATCGATCCTCGGCAACTGCGTCTTTTAGCTGTTTTCTGTGGACCGAATAGCTTCTTATAAGTAATATGACCGCCAATACCAGGAGAAGCGGGAACATAACATATTCGTTCCAATGGATCAAACTGGCGATAGTTGCGGAAGCAAGAAAGGCGATTATAGCCGTAAAGAACCATCCCCCTATTACGTTAAGAACACCGGCTACCCTGTACACTGCGCTCTCAACACCCCAGGCCCTGTCGGCCAGCGAGGTTCCCATGGCCACCATGAAGGTCACATAGGTTGTCGATAAGGGTAATTTCATTGATGTTGCTATTGAGATCAAAACACTGGCCACCATGAGGTTTACTGCTGCCCGCACCAGATCGAAAGCGGGAGCGTCTATTTTGGCAATTGTCGCAGGAGGGACCTTAAACCTGTTATCGATAGTTCTGATCCACGGTTTCGGCAAGATATAGTTGGCCATGTAATTCATACCTACGGCAAGTCTTACCATACCCCTTGATAACCAGTTGGGTTCAAATCGTTCCTTGATGTCGCTTTGGCTGGAAAGGTCGATTGATGTCTTAACCACCGCTTTCGCCTTGCTTGAAAACCACAAGGTGATAACCATGATCAGGCCTGATATGATCAGGAGCAAGGTAGGTGTTTCCACTTTTCCGGACAGGGCGGCCATGCTGAATTGATCGGGCGAGATTCCCGATTCGGACCATCGTTGAAAGGCATCGAGGGCCGCTATAGGAACCCCGATAAAGTTTACCAGATCGTTACCGGCAAATGCCAGGGCAAGGGCAAAGGTCCCGACAATGATTATAAGCGTGTAAATATTCATTCGGAAAATGGCCATAACCATATACGACAGTATCGACCAAATTAAAAAACTGATGGCCACAATAACCAGGACCTGTTGTTCAAGGAAGTCGATAATTCTTTCTCCCCCGAGCAGATCAAAGCGCTCTGCGGCAAAAGGTGTTCCCTTTAGCCCTTTCATAAAAATGAAATAGGTAATAGCCGTAAGGGCAATACCACCAAATAATGCACCTACCCACCTGGCCCTTTCCAGGAAATTATAAGACAGCAATAGGCGCGATATCCATTGTACGACTGCACCAATGGAAAAGGCAAAGATTACCGACAGGCCTATACCGAGAATGATCTCGGTGGCTTTTGAGGTATTGATGTATTGTATAAGGTCGAAGAAAGAACCGTCGGCCGCCATGATCTTAATAAGTGAAACAGCAACAGCAGCTCCCAGGAGTTCGAAGACAATGGATACCGTAGTGGACGTGGGCAGCCCGAGTGTATTAAAAAAATCAAGCAGGAGAATATCGGTTATCATTACCGCCATGAAGATGACCATGATCTCGCTAAAGACAAATTGCTCTGGATTAAAAATCCCTTTTCGGGCAACCTCCATCAAACCGCTCGAGAAAACGGCCCCAACCGTAACTCCGATACTGGCAACTATCATTAAGGTTTTAAATGAAACGGCCTTCGAACCAATTGCAGAATTCAGGAAATTGACCGCGTCATTACTTACTCCAACAACGAGATCGGCAATAGCCAGGCCTGCAAGGGCGATGATCATAATGAGATAAAGATTCTCCATGGAAAACGATTAAATCAGGCGTGAATTTATCATTTTTTTCTGATGGGCAATTTACCACAACATTATGATTTATCGCAGCAGCTTGCTATAAAAATGGCAATTCTTAATTATTAAAAACCTGCACTTTTCAGAAATCATAAAATCCAGTAAAACAGTTATTTACATTTCCAATGTAAATTTAATGTTATGTAAATGTGTATAAAAAGTAAAATAATTAGTACTTTTGTTATGTAAGTATTAATTAAAACCATGAATGATATGAAGAAATATGCGATTATAGTGGCGGTTTTGTTTATTTCAACTTCGGTATTTGCCCAATCCGACAAGAATGTGAAACTTGAAAAGAAGGGTGATCTCACCGAGGCCACTTATTATTACGATACAGGAACAATAGAACAACAAGGCACATTTAATGCTGATGGTCAGTTACATGGTGTTTGGATCAGTTATGACGTCGATGGTAACAAAGTTGCCACAGGACAGTATGTAGATGGAAAGAAGCATGGAAAATGGTTCTTCTGGTCGGGCGAATCACTGAAAGAAGTGGACTATGTTAACCACAAAATTATCAGTGTTAATGAATGGAATGATAAGACCAAAGTTGCCGTACAGACTGAAAAGATAAATTAATTTCTTTCAAATACTCTGAATAAAAAAAGCTCGCTGATTTCAGCGAGCTTTTCTTTTACTCAAAAAACTAAATTTTAAAACTTATAGGAATACCCAATTGAGAATTCTGTTCCCGGTTGTCTGAGTGAATAGACCTGATCCTGTGTTTGGAATGATTCGAACGAACTCTCGCGTTCCGAGCCAAGAATATTTGCGACCTTTAGGTCAATTGCTGAGCGTCTTTCACTTCCGAATGATTTGTTCAAAGTAAAATTCAGGCTGTGAAATGGTTTGGTATATACGTCCGGAACAATTCCAGTTCCAACAACCTCCAGGGTTTTTCCCTGAACATTATAGAACAAGCCGGTTTGAAGTCCGATTTCGTCAAGACTATAATCCAGTCCGATATTGATAAGATAAGGCGATTGCCCTTGCAGGTCCCGCTCCCTTTCAATGGTTTCTCCATCTCTTGCCGCAAGCACCCGTGCCTCAAATTCCGGATCAGACATGGTCAATTCCGATTTGATAATGGATACATTCGCGTTTAGTTTGAGATCTTCCAGTCCATCTGACAGGAAGCCAAAGCGTTGCCTGAACTCAAATTCAACGCCATAAACATTGGCATTACCAAGGTTAGCCGGGGTTACCTGTGTTGGAGCCGACAGGAAGAAGGTCAATTCTATAGGGTCAGTAAAATCCTTATAGAATGCGCTGGCTGCAATCATTTGTCCGTTTTCCCCAAAGCGCTCATATCTCAAATCAACATTGGTTATATATGTTGGAACTAAGGCCTGTGTTCCAAGGGCACCTACAAATAAACGACCGGTAATGGGGTCGAAGATCTGTGAGTTCGATTGCTCCTTGAATGACGGCCTGGCCGTAGTTCTTGAAAATGATCCTCTCAGATTAGCATCATCGTTTAGTGAATAGATCAGGTTGACTGATGGGAAGAAATCGAATTCTTCTAAAACCTTTTCTTCATCAAAGATGATTTCGCCATCCTGGCCCGTATAATACGACTGGTAGAACTCAGTTCGCAAGCCGAGTATGCTCTTAAAATTTTCACTGATATTAAATTCACCTGAGACATAAGATCCGAAAATGAAGTTTTCACCTTCGTAAGCATCATTCGGGTTAAATTGTTCACCAAAGACTATATGAGTACCCTCTCCGGAATCCCTGTCCCAAAGATTGTCGGAGTCCAGAAGTTCATCAACATCGCCACTGGCAAGGAAGCCATCGTCTCCGGAAATGGTAAAGGTGAAATCATCAATACTGAAATCACGGAATTTATAGACGTAACTGGTTCCGAATTTGATCTTACCAGGGCGACCGAAAATGTCCAATTTCTTATCGATGTCGATTTTACCAACCCAATTCTCTTCCTGTAACCAACGCCAAAGTTGAATCGGAAAAGTTGAGGCACTCGGACTCAGGAAGAAATTCCCGTCATCTGCCTGCTGTAAAGGCGTGATCCTGTGATTTTTATCGTAAACCTTTGAGAAAGTGGGAGATAACTTCCAACTGATATCCCATGGTTTCTCAATGTTGCCAACAGTATGTTCTCCACCGAAGAGCAGGTTTGTTACCGATCTCTCGGTATAGGTAAGGGCGTTTTTCTGAAGCGGCTCTAATCCGCCTCCGGTTCCATCCTGGGAAATGACCTGATCAAAAAATCCAGCGGTCGATTCACCATTCTGAATATGGAGGGCATTAAATTTCAGTTTGGTATCATCGGTTTTAAACACAATTCCCGCCAAACCATTTAATATAATATTGTTAAGCCCCTCCTGGCCGTTGGAAATAAGAACCTCTTTAAGATCCAGATCGGAAGCATCATTATTATTCCTGATAAAGCCACCATCTATACGATTCTCATAGAAGGTCGTCTGGTTTTTATAAGAGAAGGAAGTTTGGTAACCGATTTTATAATCACCTATATCGTATTGATTTCCGAGAGTAAATCCAAGGTCATAGTTCATCCCACTGGTTTCCTGTTTGGCACGAAGCTCCTTCGAAAACCTGTCGGTGAGTGAATTCAATAAATTCCTGTTTTCAAACGTGCCCGGAATAGGCTGATACCTGTTGATTGGCAGATTTCTTGTGCCGTCATCATATGCAAAGAAATCGGTATCACTTCCGTCATAGGTAAGGTACTGATCGTTAAAATGCATATCGGGATTGTAACCGCTTCCAACCGAAATCGACGCTTCGCTGGAGGTAGGGAAATCCTTGGTCACAATATCTACAACACCACCGGTAAAATCGGCAGGATATTCAGCCGAAGCTGATTTGATCACTATCACATTATCCAGGATTCCCGTTGGGAACAAATCCATCTGAATGGTATTCCTGTCCGGATCCAGGCCAGGGATGTCCACACCATTTAATATCGATTTGGTGTAGCGATCTCCTAAACCTCGCACATAAACATATTTTCCACCTTGCACCGATACACCCGGAACATTTTTTACTGCCCCTGCCACATCACTGGCTCCAGTACGCTTAATGGTTTGTGCAGACAACCCATCGAGCATGCTGGTTGCGTTTTTCTGAAAGGTCAGAACGGCACTCTCCGTATTGCGCTTCACCGATGTGGTGATGACAACCTGCTCCAGGGAGTTGGTGGTTAAAGTTACGTCAACAAGGGTTTCCTGGTTGGCATTGATTATCACATCAGTAATTTCCAGGGTGTCGTAACCTACAAAGGAGAATACAAGCGTGTAGTTGCCAGGATCAAGGTTTAAAACATACTTACCGTCGAAATCGGAAGTCGTACCCTTGGTGGTCCCTTTTACAACAACGTTTGCAAATGCAAGAGGCTCGCTGAATTCGCCATCGATTACCGTTCCGACTACCTTACCCTCCTGGGCCCATGATAGTGAAACGAATAGGAATAACGTTACAGCCGCATATATTTTATAAAGACTATTCATTGTTTTTATCAGCAGATGAAGTAATTGCTTCTGTGTTTATTGAACGCGGAGTCAAGGTTACATCAACTGCGGTATTGTTGTAAGCTTTAACCAATACCTCGTTATACTCGACATTTCCATAACCGGCAAAGCTAAAGACCAGGGTATAGCGACCGGGTTCCAGGTCGATCATATAGTGACCCTCAAAGTCGGATGTGGTTGTTATACCTGTTCCTTTAACCTTTACGTTGGTAAAAGCAAGTGGTTCACTAAACTCGGCATCAATCACAGTTCCGCTTATACTCCCATCCTGAGAAAAAGCTATTGATGAACTTAACATGAGAACTAAAACAGCGATTAACTTTAGAGAATAATTCATGCTTTGATATTTTTAGGGCCGTCCTTGTTCTTAAAGACGGCCGGTCTGTTTGAAAGTTATTTTTTTAGAAACCTAAGTTTCCGGCAGTATTCGAGTACGTCCAGGACAAAGCTGAAGTGGTCGCACCAACGGTCTGGCTTCCTTGGGTGACCGCAGAAGCCTCCGTGCCGAATCCGGTTACGGTGACGGTCTCGGCCTTATTTACAAAGATGTCTTCAACATTGGTTACACCGGCTGGCAATACGATCTCCCAGTTAGAGAAGGTCAGGTCACCATTGTTATAATTGGTTGCAACACCGTCGTTGTCTAATTCCACATCAGACCCGTCTTTGAATCCGAATGCGAAAATATTGTTTGAAGCACCCTGGGCATTACTCCGGTAGTCGGCGTATTCACCATTATCAGTGTTCAGATTTCCGATCAGGGTCAGGTTTTGAAGCGTGAACTGCCCATTGGTGGTACCTTCGGGGCCATCTATTTCCAGAGCGTGGTCAGAGAAATCTCCAAGTACAACAACCGCGTTATCAATAGTTCCGGAATAAGCCTGGTCGATGTCAAGAGCATCATCACCCTGCGCCCAAACTAAAAGGTTAGATGCGTCAACGGTTCCACCGAAGAACTCTATGCCGTCATCTACATTGGCAACAACCTCAACATTGTCAATTACAGTTCCGTTTCCAACGCCACCAAGGGTTAATCCGTTGATCTCGTTTCCTTCTCCAATAAGGGCTCCACCATGTCGGATGGAAACATATTGAATCACACCCGAGTTGTCCCCGGCATCAGCACCACCGTAAAGACCAAAAGTGTCATCAGCAGGAATACCTTCAATCTGCAATTCCGAAACATCGCCTGAGAATGAACAGGGCGCATTTCCTAAAACAATTAATCCACCCCAGAGTCCGCGGTCATTTTCATCCAGATTCGTACCTGAAGTCTCACCACATGAAATGTTGTCACTTGCAGAGGTGAAAATAATTGGCTGAGTCGGTGTTCCAACGGCATTTATACTGGCATCTCGGGCTACTATTAGCGCTGAAGCCAAGGATCCTGTTCCAGCGGTGCCCTTGATTATGGTTCCGGCTTGTATGGTCAGGGTCGCACCAGCGTCAACGACGACTTTCTGATTCAATACATAAATATTGTCACTGGTCCATGTTGTGTCTGAAGTAATGGCTCCTGAAACGGAAATAGTCGGGCAATCCTCGCCACCGCCATTTCCGCCACCTTCATTGATGATGGTTATTTCCTCAATTATGATAGGTGTGTCATCATCTTTGAAGCAACCTGTGAAGATCAAAAACGACAACGATAGTAAGGATAAAACTGCTTTTCTCATTGTATTCAAAAGTTTAAATAGAGTTTAATGTTTTTTGTCGCCACAAAGAAAGCAATGGCATGTAAAGCGTCTGTTAAGTGCAGATTAAACAACCGTCATATAAGGGTTATTTGAATGTTAAGTAAACCAGGTTAAAAAGGGCTTGGGGGCAACGTTAATTTAACATTGAAAATCTTTATCTTGCCGATCAGATTTTTAGCATGAACTGGGAACAACTTTTATCATTGAAGCGCTTTGGCGACACCCATAAGCGTTTAAGGAACGAACAAGATGAGACACGTTTGGGTTTCGAGGTTGATTACGACCGGATTTTGTTTTCTTCGGAATTCAGGAGCATGCAGGATAAAACCCAGGT
>JABDPL010000049.1 GCA_013042825.1 Flavobacteriaceae bacterium
TGGTACCTCCGGCCAGAAATCAAGCAGGCATTATGTAAAGGATCCGGAACTGTATAAAAACAGTTTTATTAACTGTTTTGAGCGCTTCTATGGCCCGATAGAAGATTTTACAATTTTAGCCTTGCTGCCATCCTATTTGGAACGATCGGGATCATCATTGATCTATATGGTAAACCATATGATCTCTTTGTCAGGCTTCAGCGAAAGTGGATTCTTCTTGAACAATCATGATGAACTTTCTGAGTTACTCATGCGTTTAGACCAGGATAACCGTAAAATCCTACTGATTGGAGTTAGTTTTGCTTTACTTGACCTTGTTGAAAAACGAAGATTTGAATTAAACAACACTACCGTAATGGAAACCGGTGGCATGAAGGGACGACGAAAAGAACTGGTAAGAAAAGAACTTCACAATAACTTAAAGTCCGGTTTCGGCGTAGATCAAATTCATAGTGAATATGGCATGACCGAGCTGCTCTCGCAAGCATACTCGCAGGGTAACGGACTTTTTAAGACTCCTCCATGGATGAAAGTCCTGATCAGAGATACTGAAGATCCTCTCAGCTTGATGAAAGACCGACAAACCGGAGGTCTTAACATTATTGACCTGGCCAACATACACTCTTGCGCATTCATAGCGACCCAGGACCTGGGTAAAACATACGCTGACGGCAGTTTCGAGGTGTTAGGACGCTTTGACCATTCCGATATCCGCGGGTGCAACCTGATGGCTCTCTGAAAGGTATTTCAATTTTTTTCGACCATTATCCTGTAAGGATTGCTATTTCAAAGAAAAGTTAAGTCAATTAGTTAAAGGAAAACCTGAGCGAAGTTAATTTTTGTCTCAGGTTTTTTATACTGCCTTTATAATAAAAGTTTTTCGCTTGCCCCGATTGATCACTACATAGCTGTCTTGTATGAGATCGGCCTCGGTGATCCTATAGGCTTCTGTTACCTTCTCCTTATTAACCGAAATACTGTTTTCCTTAAGGGCACGGCGAGCTTCACCGTTTGATGCCAAGAAATTGGTTCGTGCCGAAAGTGCAGCAATCATATCCAGGCCTTCAGCGAATGCAGCCCTATCTATCTCAGCCTGAATCAGGTCGCTAAAGACATCCTCAAGGGTTTCGAGATCAAGCTTAGAAATATCCTCCTTAAATGATCGACTGTATAACACCTGAGATGTGTTTATAGCTTCTTCTGCATCTCCTTCAGAATGAACAAAAGCCGTCACCTCATAAGCCAGTTTCTTTTGCAATTTATGAAGCCCCGGATTCTCGCGATGCTCAGTTAAAAGAGATTCAATGGTATCCCGATCGAGGAATGTGAATATCCTGATATATTTTTCAGCATCAACATCTGTAGTGTTCAACCAGAATTGATAGAATTTATAAACTGAAGTCCGGTCTTTATCCAACCAGACATTCCCACTTTCTGTTTTACCGAATTTTGACCCGTCTGCCTTGGTGATCAAAGGGCAGGTAAGCGCGAAGGCTTTCGCGTCCTCATTCGGATGCATCCGGCGAATGAGTTCCGTTCCGGTTGTGATGTTTCCCCACTGATCGCTGCCACCCATCTGTAATTTACAGTCGTAGTGGTCAAAAAGATAACAGAAATCATAGCCTTGAATAAGCTGGTAGGTAAACTCGGTAAACGACATGCCCATGCCAGCCTCCCCACTGATCCTCGATTTTACCGAATCCTTGGCCATCATATAATTCACCGTAATGCGCTTCCCGATATCACGGGCAAAATCGATAAAGGTGAAATCCTTCATCCAATCGTAATTATTCACCATCACCGGCGCATTGGGTTTCTTAGAATCAAAATCAAGGAAACGCGAGAGAACAGATTTTATCCCATCAACATTTTTGTTGAGGGTCTCCTCATCGAGCAGATTTCTTTCATCACTTTTTCCGGAAGGATCACCGATCATCCCTGTTGCTCCGCCAACCAAAGCGATAGGTTTGTGCCCTGCTCTTTCGAAGTGAACCAAAAGAATTATGGGGACAAGACTTCCTATATGGAGTGAACTCGACGTTGGATCGAAGCCGATATAAGCCGAGGTTATTTCTTTATCAAGTTGTTCTCCGGTTCCCGGAGACATATCGTGAATCATTCCGCGCCACCTTAATTCCTCGATAAAATTATTAGCCATGAATTCCTTTTTATGTCAGCAAAGATAATTGATTCGCCCAGTAGTCAAAACAAAAAACAGTAATTTAGCGGCATGATTTTAGTCACAGGTGGCACGGGTTTGGTAGGCAGTCATATACTATTTAATCTCTGTAAAAAACACAGCAGGATCAGAGCGATTTACCGGTCGGAATCGAAGATCGATAAGGTCAGGCATGTTTTCTCTTATTACACTGACGATACGTATCTGTTCGATCGCATAGAATGGATAGCGTGCGACCTGATTGACTTGCCGCGTCTGAGGTCAGTCTTCGGGGGTATAAGCGAGGTTTACCATTGTGCAGCTTTGGTGTCAATCGATCCTGCAGACTATCAGCGCTTAAGAAAAAGCAATATAGAAGGTACGGCCAACATCGTTAATCTTTGTCTGGAATTCAAGGTAACAAAACTGGGGTATCTCAGTTCTGTAGCTGCTCTAGGCGGAAAAGATCTCGATAAGCCGGTTACAGAGGAGTCCGCCTGGAATCCCGATGGGGATCATCATGTTTACGCCATAACGAAATACGGGGCTGAACTAGAAGTCTGGCGCGGCATACAGGAAGGACTGCGAGCGGTGATTGTCAATCCCGGGATCATCATCGGGCCTGGATTTTGGAAATCGAGTAGCGGAGCATTATTCACTCGGGTATCAAGGGGTATGAAATACTATACTACGGCGG
>JABDPL010000296.1 GCA_013042825.1 Flavobacteriaceae bacterium
TCATTCAACCGGTCCTAAAAACCGGTACTTCTCTTAGCAATACTATTAAAATTACCACAGAAATCGAGCGCATCCTGTTAGAGGAGTTCCCTGAGGTAAAACAGGTTGTTACGCGAATTGGTGCAGCAGAAGTACCGACAGATCCCATGTCTATGGAAGAAAGCGATGTGATTATAGTCCTCAATCCAAAGGACGAATGGACCTCTGCTAAAAACAAAGATGAATTAGCCGATAAGTTCAAGGAGGCTTTGTCTGTAATTCCCGGTATGGAGGTAGAATTCACCCAACCCATTGAAATGCGTTTCAATGAATTGATCACCGGCGTCCGAGCCGATATCGCTATTAAAATCTTTGGAGAAGATTTGCAGTTACTCAGTTCCAAAGCTAATGAAATTAAATCGCTGATCGTGGATATAGAAGGCGCTGCCGATGTCACCGTTGAAAAAATTGTTGGCCTGCCACAGATGCGTGTGAAATATGACCGCTCTAAAATTGCACGCTATGGCTTGAATATTAAAGACCTGAATGATATGATCGCGATGGGCTTTGCCGGGCGAATTGTAGGCAGTGTGTTTGAGGGTGAAAAACGCTTCGATATGGTGGTTAGATTAAAAGAAAGCAAGCGAAAAGATCTTTCTCATTTGAAAACTCTTTTTGTTGATCTTCCCGGTGGTGGTAAAATTCCTCTGGATGAGTTAGCACAAATCACCTATCAAAAAGGAGCGGCCAAAATCTCGAGGGACGATACCAGGCGCCGGATTGTGGTCGGGATAAATGTAAGAAACAGGGACCTTCAATCGGTCGTTGAAGATGTGCAGGAGGTCATTGAAGCTGAAGTTAGCTTACCTCCGGGCTATAACATAAGCTATGGCGGGCAATTTGAAAATTTACAGAGTGCCAAGGCGAGATTAAAGGTGGCGGTGCCCATTGCCTTATTCCTGATTTTTATTATGCTCTTCTTTGCCTTCAATTCGGTGAAGGACGCGCTTCTCATATTTTCAGCCATTCCACTTGCAGCGGTGGGTGGTGTTTTACTGCTCTGGATCAGAAATATGCCATTCAGCATTTCGGCAGGTGTTGGCTTTATTGCCCTCTTCGGAATTGCTGTTCTAAACGGTATTGTACTGATAGAACATTTCAAAGAACTGAAACAAAAAGGATATACCAACATGAATAAGATAATAAAACAAGGCACCAAAGATCGCTTAAGGGCGGTCCTTTTAACGGCCTCTGCAGCGGCCCTCGGATTCCTGCCCATGGCTGTTTCCACACATGCCGGTGCCGAGGTTCAGCGCCCTCTGGCAACTGTGGTTATTGGCGGACTAGTTAGCGCTACTCTACTGACCTTAATCGTTCTTCCGGTTTTATATTCTTACTTCAATGCTACTGGAAATCGTCTGAAAGGTCATAAGTTCAAGAATAAAATAACATTGCTGTTCGTCATTACTGGCTTTTTCTGTCTGACCTCAGCACAGGCCCAGGAACAGAAGAATTTATTCGATCTGTTCGAGCTCACTTTAGATAATAATGCCGGATTAAAAGCCGAAAATCTTACAGTAAGCCAGGCCAAAACAGGAATATCAACAGCTTTTACATTTGACAAGACACGTTTATATTATGAATATGATGAAAACAACCTGGCTATCAACAATGAGCCAGTTGATGTTCTTGGCGTACAGCAAGATTTTTCTTTTCCAACAGTTTATTTCGCGTCAAAAAAGAAAGAAAAACTAAAATATGAATCGGCCTCAAAACAATATGATATTGCTGAGAAAATCATCAGGCGAAATTTGACCTCAGCCTATTACTCTTACCAGTTTGCCAAAGCCAGGGAAGATATCTACCGCAGGCTGGATAGTCTTTTCAATAAATTTGAACATGCCGCGAACAGGCGGTTTGAGCTAGGTGCCACAACCTACCTCGAATCCATCACGGCAAGATCAAAACGTGAACAAATAAAACTTGATTTTCTTGAGTCAAAAAAGGCGGTTTCCGATGCCATTACCAAAATTAAATCCATCATTCAGTACCCGGATACTTTAGCTATTCTTCAGGAACCTTTTATAAGACTTCAAAAAAACAATATCCAAATAAAAGACCTGGATGAACTGGCCTATTATCAAAATCAAATCTTCTTGTCAAAAGCTGAGCGCAGGCTGGAGATTCAAAAACTCTTTCCTGATCTCAGTTTTGGATATTTTCAAGGGACCAACTCGGGTTTGAATTCGAATCTGAAGGGATATCATTTTGGACTCAGTATTCCGTTATTCTTCAATGGCCAGGCAGCCAAAATCAAATCGATGAGAATAGCCGAAGAGAAAGCAGAATTTCAAGCTGAAGATTATAGAATTAAACTGGACTCCAAACTTAAGCTCCTGCAACGCAGACTTGATCAGCTTCAGAATGAATTGGAATTTTATGAGTCCGAAGGCCTGAATCTTTCCGAAGAAATCCTTAAAACGGCTAACAGAAGCTACAGCAGTGGTGAAATTGACTTTTATCAATATATCATCAGCCTGGAGAATGCTTATGAGATAGAATTAAAGTATTTAGACAAACTCAATGCGTATAATCAAACTATCATTGCCATTAACTATTTAACCCTTTAAACGAAACTTATGAATACCTTATATCGTTCAATCATCCTATTACTACTGCTACTGAACAGTTGTAAAAACAACCCGGACACGGTTGAAATACCAGATCATGCATCAGCAGATCCGGAACTAATTTTTGTGAGCCTTGAACAGTTTAAGCACTCAGGGATGGAATTAGGCAGCCTTTCAGAATACACATTTGATAAAGCAATTCAGGCAACCGGAATTGTAGATGTCCCTCCCCAGTACAAAGCCAGTGTAACGGCTAAGATGGGTGGCTTTATAAAAGAAACCGCCCTGCTTGAAGGGGACCGCGTTAAAAAAGGCCAGTTCCTGGTGTCGGTGGAAAATCCTGAATTTATACAGATGCAACAATCCTATCTTGAAATCAGGGAACGCCTCGCCTATCTCGAAAACGAATATGAGCGCCAAAAGACGCTTTTTGAGGAAAAAATCATTTCAGAGAAAAGTTACCTGCAAGCAGAAAGCCAATATAAATCGGCTATGGCCAGCTGCACCGGGTTGAAAAAACAACTTCAGATCTTAAATATCTCAACATCAAATGTTGAGAGTGGTGTCTTTACTTCAGTAGCCCGCATCTATGCCCCAATCGATGGAAATATCAGTAGAATTAATATCTCCAAAGGCAGTCCGGTCTCTCCGGATTCCGTCATTCTGGAGATTATCGACAACAGCCATATCCATATTGAATTATCGGTTTTTGAAAAAGACGTTCTTAAGGTGAAAAAAGGACAAGCTATTCGTTTCCAGGTCCCGGAATCATATTCAGAATGGCAGGATGGTGAGGTACATCTGGTCGGCTCGGCTCTAGAAGAAAACCGCACTGTAACGGTACATGCACATCCATCAGATGAACAACTGACCCTGCTGCCGGGCATGTTTATTTCGGCAGAAATAATATTTGAGTTAGTTGAATTACCGGCATTCCCCAATACCGGGATCATAGAGGTCGAAGGCAGGCATAATATTCTGAAGCTAGAATCGCAAGATAAAACCGGTTACATGTTCAGGCAAATTCCGGTAACGGTTACACATACTAGTGACATCTACAGTTCATTTCGTGAATCAATGGATTTCAGCTCTGAGGATCTATTCCTTGAAATTGGAGGGTATAACCTTATAGGCGAGTGATGATAAAATAATGGGGTATGATACATCAAAGACCTAACCTAATCCAACATCGAGAGTCATCATTACGATAAACCCTCCTATAAAACCAAGTACGGCTATATCGGTATACTTATCCCTTTGTGTTTCCGGGATAACCTCTTCCACCACAACAAAGATCATGGCCCCCGCAGCAAATGCCAGGGCATAAGGCAAAATGGGTGCAAAGAATGTGACCGCCAGGGCACCGATTACGGCTGAGATAGGTTCTACGATTGCAGATAACTGTCCATACCACCAACTCTTAAATTTGCTGACGCCTTCACGCCTCAAAGGCATGGAAACGGCTAAACCTTCCGGGAAATTCTGTATGCCAATACCAATGGCTAAAGCTACAGCACCTCCAATGGTAGCCTCAGGCAGTCCGGCAGCTACACCACCAAAGAGCACCCCAACGGCTAAGCCTTCCGGAATATTGTGAAGGGCAATAGCAAGTACCAGCAAGGTGGTTCGATGCCAGGGTGTTTTTACCCCTTCTTTTTCGCTTTCTCTAAAATTGATATGTAGGTGGGGAAGTGTTTTATCAAGGGCGTAAATAAAAATCGCGCCAAGCGCAAATCCAGTTGCGGCGGGTATGACTTTAACAAAACCCTCGCCCGGACTCATTTCAATACCCGGAGAAAGCAAACTCCAGAAACTCGCGGCCACCATAACACCACCTGTAAATCCGAGCATACCATCCAATAGAGCACGGTTCATGCCCCTTACCAGAAATACCAGGGCCGCACCGGCAGCTGTGAGAATCCATGTAAAAAGCGAAGCATAGAGCGCTCCGAGAACGGGATCAATCGATTCAAAATAGGTCAGTATCTGATCCATAATTGTTTAGTTTACTATTACAAATAAATTGTTGGAAATCTTATATGAGATCACCATGGTATTACCCTTTGTTTTTATTTTCATTGACTTATCGAAATCCTCTTTAGAAACCACCTTTAGCTGGGTTCCAAGATTGATCCCATTTTTGTCCAGATATCTCAGGAATTTTGAAGAGGAATCAATAACTCCAACACAGAAACAAATTGAGCCTGGCTCGACATCAGACAATACAACTTTTTGCGATGGTTTAAATTCGCCCTGCTTATCAGGTATGGGATCCCCGTGAGGATCATGAGAAGGAAACTCCAGAAATTCATCAAGGCGATCAACAAGTTTCTCTGATTCTATATGTTCAAGCTGTTCGGCAATATCGTGAACCTCATCCCATCCAAAATTCAACTTCTCTACAAGAAAAACTTCCCATAAGCGATGCTTGCGAATGATTTTAACAGCAACCTCTTGTCCGACTTCAGTCAAATTTACGCCCTGGTACTTCTGGTAAATCACCAGGTTCTTATCAGAAAGCTTCTTGATCATATCAGTTACCGACGATGCCTTGGTCCTCATCCGTGTTGCAATGGCATTAGTACTTACTTTGGAAACGCCGTGATCTGCCAAATGATAAATGGCTTTTAAGTAGTTCTCTTCACTCCTGGTAAATGACATATTGCGAATTTAATAATAATATTTAGGCATACCTAAAAATATTTTTACCTTTGTTTAAAATTAGTCTAAATAAATCCATTTAATGCAAAGACTTCTCACACTGCTCATTGCATTGGTTTGTATTTCTGTGGAAGCTCAGCAGATCAGAGGTACTATTACCTCTTATGAAATGCCTCTTCCATATGCCAACGTTTATTTGGACGGCACATCTAAGGGAGCATCTTCCGACGAAAATGGTCGGTTTGCAATATCAGGTGTGGAAAATGGCAAATACACAATTATTGTTTCATTTTCCGGGCTGAAAACGGTTCGGCAACAAATTACCATGACAGGTTCCGATCTTCTTATCGATCTCAGGCTGGATGAATCCGATATGCTGGATGAAGTGGTAATAAGTGGAACGCTTAAAGCGGTATCCAGAATGGAAAGCCCGGTTCCGGTGGAAGTTTACCGCCCTACTTTCCTGAAAAAGAATCCGACAGCAAATATTTTTGAAGCCCTTCAGAATGTAAATGGCGTTCGACCTCAGGTCAATTGCCAGGTGTGCAATACAGGAGATATTCATATCAACGGCCTGGAAGGGCCTTATACCATGGTGCTTATCGATGGTATGCCAATTGTAAGCGGACTATCAACCGTTTATGGTCTCTCAGGCATCCCGAATTCTCTTATCGAACAGGTTGAAATAGTCAAAGGGCCGGCTTCCTCACTGTATGGAAGTGAAGCGGTTGGTGGCCTGATCAATATTATAACCAAAATTCCGGAAAACGCCCCAAGGGCTTTTGTTGATACTTTTGGTTCCGGATGGGGTGAGATCAATGCCGATGTAGGTTTCAAAACCAATGTGGGGTCGAAAGCTAACTTATTACTGGGCATCAATTATTTTAATTATAACAATCCCATTGATAATAACAATGATAATTTCACCGACCTGACCCTGCAGGATAGATTATCTGTTTTTCAGAAGTGGGATTTTAAAAGAGAAAACAACCGTAAGTTCTCAATCGCAGGACGTTTCTTTTATGAAGACCGCTGGGGCGGAGAAATGCAGTGGACTCCTGAATTCAGAGGAGGGGATGAGATTTACGGTGAAAGCATCTACACACGTCGATATGAAATACTGGGGAACTACGATCTACCAATAGACGAGAAAATAGCCCTTCAATTCTCCTATACCGATCATGATCAGAATTCGGTCTATGGTAATATTCCCTATAAGGCCATTCAAAGAATTGGTTTTACCCAATTGAATTGGGACAAGGAATTAGGTAAACATAGTTTACTGTTTGGGGCTTCAGCCAGATACAATTACTATAATGATAACACGCCTGCAACAGCCACTTCAGATGAGGTCATTATTCCTTCATTATTTATTCAGGACGAATTTGCCCTTGGCGGAAAACATGAAATGCTTCTAGGTGCCAGGTATGATTATGACTCCAGACATGGCAATATCTTTACTCCCAGGGTTGCGTATAAATTCAAGCCATCGGATAAGGATGTTCTTCGTTTAAATGCCGGCACCGGATTTCGGGTGGTCAACCTTTTTACTGAAGATCATGCCGCAGTAACCGGATCTCGTGATGTTACCATTGAGGAAGAATTGAAGCCTGAGCGCTCTTTCAATGTTAATCTTAATTATCTTCGGAAATTTTACACTAAAAAAGGTATGATTATTAGTGTGGACGCTTCAGCCTGGTACACCTATTTCACTAATATCATTCTTCCTGATTATGATACCAATCCCAACCAGATCATTTACAATAACCTTGATGGGAAAGCACAGAGCCGTGGAATCAGCTTAAACCTTGATGCCGCTATAAACAGTGGGATCAAATTTATGGCCGGAGTAACATTTCAGGAAGTAGATCAAACCGAAAACGGAGTCACCCAGCAACAGATACTAACAGAACAATTCATGGGAACCTGGGGTGCATCCTATAAAAATTATGCATCTAAACTAACCATCGATTATACCGGTAACATTTACGGCCCTATGCGCCTCCCATTGCTCGGGCCATTGGATCCGCGTTCGGAATATTCTCCAACCTGGAGTATTCAAAATATCCAGGCTACCTATGATGGCATTGACAATATTGAGATCTATGGTGGTGTAAAGAATTTACTGAACTGGACACCGAATCGCGGAAATCCCTTTATCATTGCCAGAGCTGATGATCCGTTTGATGAGAATGTACAATTCAATTCCAATGGTAATGTTATACCAACAGCCGATAATCCCTATGCGCTTACCTTCGATCCGTCATACGTCTATGCGCCCAACCAGGGGAGGCGGTTATTTTTCGGTGTGCGTTACACCTTGAATTAATAAACTATAAGGGGATCAAAAGTCAGGTAATCATCAATTGTGTGAAAGCATCCTGCCTTCAATAAAGTATCAGAATTATGGGTGGTGGTAATCCCGATAACAGGAATCCGGGCATTTTTTGCCGATTGCACGCCAGAAATTGAATCTTCGATAACCAGGCAGTCCTTTGGCCTGAGATCCAATTTCTGAAGAACACGATTAAAGATTTCAGGATCCGGTTTTCCCTTTTTCACCTCATGTCCGCCTATAATAGCATGAAAATAGGATCTGATCTGTAATTCATCTACCACCAAATCGATATTGGGGGCATCACCCATTGTTGCCAATGCACATTTTAGGTGGCGTGCATTCAACTTGTTTAAAGTGTCTGTGAAGCCCGTGATTTCCTTGACATTAGGCCTGTAAGTATCTCTGTAGAACTGCTCCTTGGCCTGTCCTAATTCCATGACCTGAGGATCGTCAGGATCAAGTTCGAACACCCTGGAGATGATCTCGCGTAAATTCCCGTGCATGCGCTCGAGAAAGCTGGCACGATCCAGGTTTATTCCATGTTGTTTTATAAAGATGAGCCAGGTGTCAATATGCACCTTCATATTATCTACTATGGTTCCGTCCATGTCGAAAATGACGGCTTTTGTTCGGTTTCTAACCATAGATCAAGACTAAAAGCCGCGTTCCTTTTGAATGGTCTCGTAGGCTTCCTGAACCTTGCGGAATTTTTCTTCAGCACCTTCCTGGTGTTCTTTCCCCAGATGAACTACCCTGTCTGGGTGATATTTTTTGGCCATTTTCCTGTAGGCTTTTTTGATCTCGTCAACTGTGGCTGACTTTTCTATTTCAAGAATTTTATAAGGATTGTCCCTGCCTCTGGTGAACATGGCCTTGATGCTCTCAAAATCCTTATGGCTGATACCGATATAGCCTGAAATTGTGTGAATCTGCCTGATCTCATTCTCGGTAACAATACCATCTGCCTTCGCAATTCCAAAGAGAAAATGCAGCAATTGAAGCCGTGACGGATGATCCATCATCTGCTTGATCTGAAGGCATACCTGGCGGGTTGATATCTGTTGTTTATTGATATTGTTAAACAAGCGGAAAGCGTGGTTGGCCCGCTGCTTACCATACATGCTGGTAAATTGCCGCCTGACAAAATCGAGTTCTCTCTGGTCCTGATGATTATCGGATTTGATGACAATTGATGCCAGGATCAGCAAACTCACTTCAAAATCGCCAGACTGAGTCACTGGTCGTTGCCTGGGTCTTTGCCGATGCGGCCTACTGCGCTGTTGTGGCCTGGGTTTACCCTCTCCCAACAGGGGCCTTCCATCGTTGTTTGAAATGGCATCGATCAAACTGCCTAAGGCCAGGCCGATTATCGCACCGATAGGCCCTCCGAATGACCAGCCCAATCCGGCCCCTATCCACTTCGAAACACTCATCTGTTCAATAGATTTTAATTATGGGTAAATATAACATTTGTTAGTTGACGGTAACCCATTAATGTTACACATTTCCCTATCTTTGTGACTCATTTAAAAACACAGAACTATGTACCCAGCTGAATTAGTTAAACCCATGCGTGAAGATCTCACCAATATCGGTTTTAAGGAGTTACAAAGTGTTGAAGATGTTAATTCTGCTATGAGCCAAACCGGAACTACCCTTGTAGTGGTGAATTCGGTTTGCGGTTGTGCTGCCGCTAATGCGCGTCCCGGAGCCCGGTTAAGCCTTCAGAATGCTAAGAGTCCGGATCATCTGGTTACCGTTTTTGCTGGTGTTGACCGCGAGGCGACAGATAAGGCACGGGAGTATATGATCCCATTCCCTCCGAGTTCGCCTTGTATTGCGTTATTCAAAGATGGTGAATTGGTCCATATGCTGGAACGTCATCACATAGAAGGACGACCCGCAGAAATAATAGCTGAAAATCTTATGGAAGCCTTCAACGAACACTGCTAAAAACAACAAAAAATTAATAGGACCACGCTTAGGCGTGGTTTTTTTATGTTTAATTTTGAACGGTGTTAAGAAAGTTACTGGCATATCCACTTACCATAATCTATCTCATTTTTTTTGGGATAAGCCTGCTCATATTTCATCCTATACAATGGTTTTGTTTGAATCTATTGGGTTATAGAGCCCATAAAACCAGTGTGGATATTTTGAATTTATGCCTTGTTAGATGCACACATGTCCTGGGCGTGCGCTACAGTTTCAAAAATGATTATTCGGTTGAGAACGGCCGGCCCGTAATCATAGTGTCCAACCATCAGAGCATGAACGACATCCCACCAATTATCTGGTTCATGAGGCATCACCATCCAAAATTCATCAGTAAAAAGGAATTGGGTAAGGGGATACCGAGTGTTTCCTACAATCTAAGGCATGGCGGATCAGTACTGATAGACCGAAAAGACCCGGTTCAGTCTGTTGAAGCGATCAGGACTTTTGCTAAAAGAATAAAAGCGAATAAATGGGGGGCTGTCATTTTCCCTGAAGGCACCCGAAGCCGGGACGGAAACCCCAAGCCCTTTAAAAGAACAGGTCTGGAAACGCTGATGGGAGAAATTCCGGATGCTATCGTCATTCCTGTTTCCATTTCAAATGCCTGGAAAACCTTGCGCTATGGCAAATTTCCAATGGGTATAGGCGTTCATGTCAAACTTACCGTACATGAACCCATAGACATAGATCAGGATCAAATTAAGAAACAGATAGATGCGATTGAAAAACAAATTATAAGTCATGTCGGCTGATAAAAATGAAACTTTGATCACTGCCACCACCGCTTTTGTCAAAGCGCAATTGTGCGATGCCGAAGGGGGACATGACTGGTTTCATGTGGAACGGGTGTATAACAACGCCATGCGCATAGCAAATCATGAAAACGTAGATCATACTATTGTGGCCCTTGCAGTACTTCTACATGATATTGCCGATCCGAAATTTCATGATGGTGATGAGAGCATCGGCCCGCGTAAAGCAAGAGAATTCCTGACCCGACAAGAGGTGGATACAGATACTATTGAACATGTGATCAATATCATCGAACACATGTCATTTAAGAATTCCCTCGAGAAGGGAACTTCTTTTGAATCGCCCGAGCTCTTCGTTGTGCGTGATGCCGATAGACTGGATGCTATTGGGGCTATAGGTATTGCCCGATGTTTTAATTTTGGAGGATTTAAAAATAGGGCGATTTATGACCCGGAGATAAGTGCGAAAACTGAAATGACCAAAACCGAATACAAAAATTCTAATGCACCATCCATCAATCACTTCTACGAAAAACTGCTATTGTTAAAAGACGAGATGCATACGGAAACCGCAAGGCGAATGGCTGAAGACAGGCATCGATTCATGCAAGTCTACCTGGATCAATTTTATGCCGAATGGGATGGGAAACGATAAGATCTCATATCATTCTGTTGAAGGAATTCCAGAACAAATCATCCTTGATGAACTCATTAGTCTATATAATGCGCTCTTTGAAGATACGAACAACGATCTGTTTTTATCCAGAATTACCAATAATCCTGATCTTTTTATTGCCATAGCACGATCTGCTGAAGGCATTGTCGGTTTCAAACTGGGATATGCCATAAGCGAACATACCTTTTACAGTTGGTTGGGCGGTGTAGATCCTGATTATCGAAAAAAGGGCATAGCAAATCAATTGGCAGACATACAAGAACAATGGGCAATTGACAAAGGTTTTAAAAGTTTAAGAACCAAATCGACGAATCAATTCAAACCCATGATGATCCTGAATTTGAAGCGTGGCTTTGATATTATTGAAGTGACTGCTGTAAAAAATGGCCTCGACAAGATCGTATTTCAAAAAAGCCTGAGCTGATCGTCCTTATATAAGGCGTGCATCTCCCTGTTCAATGCCGGAAGTTTTTTTCCATTGAAATATTTCCGCTTTGCGAGTCGCATGAGGTCATTGACCTGATCCGCGATCTTACCTTCGCCTCTCATCCTGACCCCCCAGCGACTATCGTTTAGATTTCCGCCATGACAGGCTTCAATTTGCCTTAATACGCGATTGGCCCTGTCCGGCATATGCTTTTTTATCCAGTCGTAAAAGATCAACCCGATCGAACCGTTCAAGCGAACCATTGTATGGCCTATGCTCGATGCACCTGCTTCAGCAGTGGCCTTTGCCATGGCCAGAATTTCATGGCTGTTTATGGATGGAATGATCGGTGCGAGCATTACATTTACAGGAATGCCGTGCTTGCTCAAGGTTTTTATCGTTTGAAGCCTTTTTTGGATGGTGGCTGTTCGTGGTTCAAGAAGCCGTCGCGTTTTTTCTGAAAGGGTGGTTATCGAAATACTGACAGAGATCAGGCCATGTTTATTAAGCGCCCTCAGCAGGTCCAGATCTCGGAGAATAAGAGCGTTCTTGGTGATGATTCCAACCGGATGCCTGTATTTAAGAAATACCTCAAGGCATGACCTGGTGATCTTATATTTCTTTTCAGCAGGTTGATAACAATCGGTATTTCCCGATAGAACAATCGTGCAGGCTTCCCAAGACTTTTTTTTAATCCTAGATTCCAAAAGTTTTGCTGCATTGGTCTTTATCAAAATCTTGCTTTCAAAATCCAGCCCGGCACCATAACCCCAGAATTCGTGGCTGTTTCTGGCATAGCAGTAAATACAACCATGTTCACAGCCCTGATACGGATTCATCGAATATTGCATACCTACGTCGGGGCTGCTGATCTTATTGATTATTGACTTCGGATAGACTTCCCTGTAACTCGTTTTCAGCTGACGCAGTTGCTCATGCTCCTTCTCGCAATGATTCATGAAATCTGTACGGATCTCATGTTTCAGTTCCGAAAAGCGGTTATCGAGGTGCATTTGGGCCCCGCGGCCATTGTGTTTGCGCATGGAAGTGTAAGCCTGTAAATTAAAACTGGGAAATTCAAAGATAGGATGAAGTCCCCCGATTGATGGCTACAAATTGTAGATTGATCGCATCAAAACTATTGGACCATCCGCTTCATCTCCTTGCGGTATTGGAGAGCAGTCTTGCCGGTGAATTCCTTAAAGAGTTTATTGAAATGAGAGAAGTTGTTGAACCCGCATTCAAAGCTTACATCGGTCACGCTCATTTCCCTTTCAGCCAGTAGCTTTGTCGCATGTACCACCCGGTATTCATTTACCATTTTTGTAAAGGTCTTTCCGGTGGCTTTCTTGAAGAACCTGCAAAAACCAGGAACAGTCATATGTGCAACATCCGCGATCTCTTCAAGGCTTATTTGTTCAGTAAAGTTGTTATTGACATATTGAAAGATCTTATCGATCTTCATATTATCCTGGGTTTCCGTTTCAAAGGCAAACCCATCGGCATTCAGCATCTCATAATCTTCGGCCTTTGCCAAATCGTCTAATATCTCGAGCAAGCTTACGAGTCTTCCGAAGGGTCCTAAGGCCTCCAGAGCTTCTATCTTTGGCCCTATCCGCCTCTTGGTCTCAGGTTTATAAAGCAAACCCTGCTTTGCCCGATTCAATAGCTTTACTATATGTTTCATCTCAGGGAGTTCCATAAAAGATTCCCCAAAAACCTCTGGCCTGAATTGAACCAGGGTTTCTTTGCCTTTGGCCGTAAGCCGGTCGGTAAAACCATTATGTGGCAGGTTTGAACCGATGAGGATAAGCTGGCTGTTGTTGAAATAGGACAAATGGCTGCCGATATGTCGCTTCCCCTTGCCTTTATTCACATAAACCAATTCTACCTCGGGATGGAAATGCCAGAACGCCTTTCTCGACTTGAAATTTTTCACATTCTGCCTGACGAGTATGGATTGACCGAAATCCGGACTAACTTTCTCATATGAAGGTTTTACGTTTAACATATCCATAATTCTTCCTCTAAATTAAAATAATACCAAAAGGCAAATCTATACATAATTAACCTTTTTGTGTTCTAATTTAACCTGAAATTTGAAATAAGGGCCTTAGGCTGTTAATTTAACACACAAATTAGCTAAGCCACTTGTTTTTTAAATCATAGTTACTGCTGAATTTTGTCTTGTTGAAACTTAAATCATATCATCATGAAAACAATCAAAAACGTACAGTTAATAACATGGATGCTGGTAACATTACACCTAAGCGGATTTAACACCATCCCAGATCGAGCTGCGCTATCTCAGGAAGTTGAGACTGCAAGGACAGGTAAAAAGGTTGAAGTTCTCGTAAAAAATTCAAAGGGAAAAGTCATCTACCGCGGTGATTTTGAAGATACTGCGAGCATTACCAACCATTTTGATATTGCGAATCTTCCTGTAGGGGATTACACCATTGAGAAGGTCTATGACTTTGAAATAGAAGTGAGCCCTTTTAAGGTTACCCAGCCTGAACACCATCTGGATAAGGGAGCCAAAACATCAAGTGTTGCCACCGGACAGATTGAATTTGGTGAAACCTATCGCCTATACAAACCGGTGATTATGTCTCGTGGAGACCGGGTTTACATTTCGAAGCCTTTTTTGGATGCACAAGATGTTCAGATCAGTATTTATAATAAGTATAACGAACTGATCTATTCTGAGAACATCAGGAAAAAAGGACAGATCTATGACCTGTCGCAGGTGATCAACGAAGACATGAAATTCGTTGTATGGGCTAACGGACGAAAATATTCCGAAACTTTTAAATTTTAAATTCCTTATTGGGTATTTGTTTATCTATGTATTAGTTAGTTTGAAGGGCCTCCGTTTGGGGGCTTTTCTTTTGCCCATAATCAAAGGCATCCAGGGTAACCTTCTCCTGGTGCTGTGTTAGCTTAACTACCTTAACAGATTTTGTTTCCTGTGGTAAACCATAATTCTTATATACCGTGTATTTGAGATAGGTAGGATTGATATCTGCCTCCTCGCTTAATGATTTCAGGTTTATGGTCCATTTACCGGTTTCCGCATCATCAATAATAAACTCCTCATGAGCAAAACCGTTTTTAATCCCGCTTAGCATACGCTGCGTATTCAGGAGTTTGGTATTATTCCAGGTGAAAAACTTCTTGCCAGGATTAACAAATTGCAATTCAAACTCGGCATAAGGATCATTCCACTCGCAAACAACCCTTACGTCACGCTTAAAATTCGCACTTCGTAAATCATTTGGCAGATCGTAATAATCAACCCGGGTTCTGTGAAAGGCTAAAATATGCTGGATTTCATTTTCAATGGTGTTTGCTAACCCTGTAAAGTCTGTGTCCTTGATTTTATTGATCATCATCCTTTTAAAGAGGTTCAATGCTTCCTGATACTTGCCCGTATTTTTGTAGCTCCTCGCCAGATCGATGTAAGCCTGGGCCTCACCGGGTTTCAGCTGAACAATTCGCTGGTAGACTTCCCGAGCCTTATTATACTCCTGGTTCTCCTCATATTTAAATGCAAGAGCCCGGAGCGCTTTCGTATTGTTATAGGCCATATCACCAACCTTTCCAAGAAGAGACATGGCATAATCCTTATTCCATCGCTTGAAGTAATCTGAAGCTGTGAAGTAGTAGTCCACGCCTAGCATATCCCCTTTTTTCGTTTCCCTTTCGAAGATCGTCTTTGCCTCAGCAAAGCTTTGGGCAGCCTGTAATTGTTTTTTCAGTCCGGTATTCGAGCCTGATTCTATCAGTTTAACCGATTCATTGTAATTATTGCCTTTAACCAATGCTGAAGGTTTTTCAGCGAGCGCTTTATCATAACCACTGGTCTTGGTTCTGATCACGATTACCCCGTTTCGACCCAGCGTTCCGTATTTGTGGGTGGCCGAAAGACTATTTAAAACAGTAATCGATTCAATAAACTGAGGATCGAGCCAGGGCAATTGAATATTGCTTTCTGAGGTATAAACC
>JABDPL010000301.1 GCA_013042825.1 Flavobacteriaceae bacterium
AGGCAGGGTCGACTGGACTTCTTCATGAAAGCCCATCAAATGGCTAATATGTGTGATATATGCACGTTCCGGTTGTATTTGAGATATAAATTCAAGGGCTTCTTCCAGGTTAAAATGTGCGATATGAGGTTTTTTCCTCAGCGCATTAACTACCAGGACCTTCAGGCCTTTCAGCTTTTCGCATTCTTCGGGTGCCACGGTTTTTGCATCTGTGATGTAAGCAAAATCTCTAAACCTGAAGCCGAGAATATCGAGATCCTTATGTTTAACATTAATAGGGATTATGGGCATTCCTTTAAGTTTGAACGGGGCATCGGTTATCTCATGAACGCTAACCGAAGGAGCACCGGGATATTTGTTCTCGGTCTCAAAGACATAATAGAACCTGGTTTTCAACGCCTTGATTACCCGATCCTGGGCATAAATAGGCATATCGCCCTGTCGAAAAACAAACGGACGGATATCATCTAATCCGGCCACATGGTCATTGTGTTCATGGGTGAAAATGATCCCATCGAGGCGTGTACATCCCGACCGTATCATCTGGTATCTGAAGTCAGGACCGCAATCAATAGCATAAGACCCATTTTCCCATTCGACCAAAACCGAAACGCGCAGGCGTTTGTCTCTGGGATCATTGCTATGACACACAGGATGCTCACTTCCTATAACCGGTATACCCTGTGATGTTCCTGTTCCTAAAAAGGTGACTTCCATGTATTTAGATCAAGAGAATTTAAGGTTAGCAAAGCAAAATTTACATCTCAACTAAAATATCCACATAACGCCGTATAAATGCAGTTATTTAACTATTAATCAATAGTTTTCATTTATCAAATTCACACTTTTCAGAGAAAAAGAAATAAACTGTAAATGAATATCGAAAAGGTGATAATTATCAAATTTTGTTTACAAATTTAGTTCTAAATTTACACTCCTGAATAAATATTTTAAAATATGACCATAGGTATTTTAAAAGAAACCCAAAAGGGCGAAACCCGGGTTGTCATTTCACCAAATATTGCCAAACAGCTTATCGAAAAAAAATTCAAAGTACTCGTCGAAGAGGACGCTGGAGAGAAATCGTCATTTAAAAATTCCGATTATAGTGCTGCAGGTGCAGAAATTGAAGAACGCGGTGTTGTATTTAAAGAAGCTGATGTTCTCTTGAAGATCAATCCATTCTCGGAGGATGATCTCAAGCTTGTGAATGAGGGGCAGGTTTTGATCTCCCAATTATTCCACAAGTCTAATCCGAAATTGATAAAAGCACTATCTGATGCTAAGGTATCAGCCTTTTCTTTGGATGCCATGCCCCGTATATCCAGAGCGCAGGATATGGACGTACTGAGTTCACAAAGTAACCTGGCGGGTTATAAATCCGTGATCAGGGGAGCTTATGAAATGAAAAAGATTTTACCGCTAATGATGACTGCTGCCGGGACCATAACACCCGCCAGGGTTCTCGTTTACGGTGTTGGGGTTGCGGGACTTCAGGCCATTGCTACAGCCAAGCGCCTGGGCGCCATTGTTGAGGCTACAGATATCAGGCCTGAAACCAAGGAGCAAACCGAATCACTCGGCGCCAAATTTATAGAAGTGGAAAGTGAAGGCGAGGAAAGTGGTGGCGTTTATGCTAAAGTAGCTTCAGAAGAATACGCCAGGCGCCAAAAAGAAGCTGTGAACGAATCCCTGTTGAAAGCAGATCTCGTAATCACGACAGCCATGATACCTGGTAGAAAATCGCCGGTTCTTATCACGGCAGAACAGGTTGAAAAAATGAAGAACGGATCGGTTATCATCGATCTGGCGGCAGCTCAGGGAGGTAATTGCGAATTGAGCAAAATGCATAAAGAAGTGGTTGTAAATGGTGTTAAGATCATCGGTACGACAATTGCACCTGAAAGCGTTTCTACCAATGCGAGTGAACTCTTCGCCAAGAATATGCTCAATTTTCTCATGCATCTCACAGATGGCGAGGAATTCAAATGGGATCTTGAAGAAGAGATAACCCATGAAACGCTAATCGTTCACAAGGGAGAGATTCGACATAACTGAAATAAATAGCCAATGACCGAAATAATTGAATTCATAAAAAATAATCTGGAACTGATCTATATCCTGATCCTGGTCATCTTTATCGGGGTTGAGGTGATCAAACATATTCCTGCCGTGCTTCACACGCCCTTGATGTCAGGGGCCAACGCCCTGAGTGGTGTCGTTATCGTAGGTGCCATACTCGTTATGCTGAATGCCGATCCCGAGAATTACATCGCTCTCGGATTGGGATTTGTAGCCGTGGTCCTTGGAATCATTAATGTGGTTGGCGGTTTCGCTGTGACCAACCGAATGTTGCAAATGTTTAAAAAGAAGAAATGAATATCTACCTAAGCTTAATTTACCTGCTCGCTACTGTAACATTTATTTATGGTTTAAAGCTTCTCGGGCATCCGGAAACTGCCAAACGGGGTAACCAGATCGCCGCAAGCGGTATGGCCCTTGCCATTGCAGGTACGATACTGCTACATGGCCTTGAGGTCAGTGGTTTTGTATACGGGCTAATCGGTGGTGCCATACTCATTGGTGCTATTATCGGATATGTTATTGCTGTTAAAGTAAAAATGACGAAAATGCCTGAACTCGTGTCCCTGTTTAACGGGTTTGGTGGTGCCAGTGCTGCGCTTATCGGCCTGGTTGAATTCGGACAGAATACCGGAAATACAAACCAAACGATCACCATTCTTGCGGCTATAGCCATTGGAAGCTTAACATTCTCCGGGAGCATGATTGCCTGGGCTAAATTGAACGGAACGCTGTGGAAAGATATCCGGCTTCCGAAATATAACCTCATAAACAATATTTTACTGCTGGCCATAATCGCCTATGCAGTTTATATGGTGATCAGCGGATCTAGCGGATTCGCTTTTGCATTGATCTTACTGTTTGGGGGACTGATTTACGGTGTACTTCTTGTCATTCCAATTGGTGGTGCAGATATGCCGGTGGTGATCTCACTATTGAATTCATTAACCGGTATTGCGGCGGCAATAACCGGTATCTTATACGATAATATGGTTATGTTGGCCGGCGGTATTCTTGTTGGATCTGCGGGATTGATATTGACCTACGCCATGTGTGAAGCGATGAATCGCTCACTGGTAAATGTGATGTTCGGCGCCTTTGGCGGAACAGAGGTAAGTGGCGGGGAACAGCATACCCAAACACAAGGCACCATAAAAAAAGCTTCTGTTAGTGATGTGGCTATCCTCATGAATTATGCCCAGCGTGTAATCTTCGTGCCGGGTTACGGATTGGCGGTGGCGCAGGCACAGCACGCAATTCATGAACTGGAACAATTATTGGAAAACCGTGGCATTGAAGTAAAATATGCCATTCACCCGGTTGCGGGACGAATGCCTGGACATATGAACGTGCTTTTGGCCGAGACCAACGTTGAATATGATAAACTGGCCGAAATGGAAGATGTGAATCCCGAGTTTCAGAATACCGATGTCGCATTTGTTGTTGGAGCCAATGACGTTGTTAATCCGGCTGCCAGGAACGATACATCCAGCCCTATTTATGGCATGCCCATTTTAGATGTTGATCACGCCAAGCAAATAATCGTAAACAAAAGGAGTATGAACCCGGGTTATGCCGGTATCGACAACGAATTGTTCTACAACCAGAAGACCTCAATGCTCTTCGGTGATGCAAAAGCGATAATTCAGGCGCTAGTCACCGAATTGAAAGGCATGTAATCCAGCTTTGTCGTTTATATTCCTGCAATGATCGAAATTCTGTAAATAATAGTTAATTATTTTATAGACCATCGTATTTTAATACCTTTGCTACACTATCAATCCAATTCTTAACCATGGAAATCACGTTGAAAGGCGATAGAGAGTTCGATAACATTCCATCGATCAAACAAAAGGCCCTTCGCATCAATTTAAACGAACATATTTACGGCACCTTTGCTGAAATAGGAGCCGGACAGGAAACTGTAAGGCAATTTTTCAGGGCTGGTGGCGCCTCAGGCACCATTGCGAAGGCCATGTCTGCCTATGATAAGGATTTCAGTGATTCCATCTATGGCCATGAGACCGACGGCCGATATGTAACCGAGGCCAGGCTAAAAAAAATGCTTACCCATGAGATAAATCTTATCGAAGATCGTATCTCGAGGATCAAACATCCGGATAAAGTCTTCTTTACCTATGCCAATACGGTTGCCACGATCGACTTTGCCAAACGATATAAAGGTCACGGATGGGTTGGTATTCGATATCAGATCGAACCTTATCAGGACTATAACGAGATCATTCTGCATATACGTTTCAGGGAAAATGATGCGCGATTACAACAGGAAACACTGGGCATACTGGGTACGAATCTGATCTATGGGGCCTATTATAAGTATAATGAGCCTAAGAAGTTGTTGCGCTATCTGTATGATCATCTTGACCAGGACCAGATCGAGATCGATACGATCAATTTTTCAGGGCCGCTCTTTGAGAATGTCGATAACAGGCTTATCAGCTTGCAGCTGGTTAGAAACGGTATGACCGACGCGGTGATGTTCTCTCCTGAAGGGATTAATGTTTTGCCGGCCGCGATGCTTTATAAAAAGAACATTCTTGCTTTGCGTGGTAGTTTCAGGCCCGTAACCAGGGTCAATATGGATATGTATGAGCGATCTCTCGAGATGTTCATGAAAGAAACACGGGTGAATCCTGAAAAAACGCATGTGGTATTCGAAATAACACTTTCTAACCTGAGGGCTGAAGGAGAGATCGATGAGCAGGACTTCATGGACCGTGCGAAACTGCTCTGCTCCTTGGGCCAGACAGTACTCATATCTAATTTTAAAGAATATTATCGACTTGTGGAATACTTCTCTCAGTATTCCAAAAACAGAATGGGTCTGGCCATGGGTGTAAACAACCTGGTTGAGATTTTTGATGAAAAGTATTACCGTCATTTGAGTGGTGGTATCCTGGAAGCCTTCGGAAAGTTGTTCTTTAAGGATCTCAGAGTTTATCTCTATCCTATGGAAAATGAAGATGGCTCCATAACCAATAGTGAGAATCTCAAGGTGCATCCGCGAATGAAGGAATTATATAAATTCTTCAAGTATAATGGAAAGGTTATTGACATAACTGATTACAATCCGAATTACCTTAATATCTTCTCGAGAAAAGTGCTTAAGATGATCACTGAAGGTAAGGAAGGTTGGGATGAAATGCTACCGGAAGGTATCGCCAAGATCATTAAGAAACAGAGCCTTTTCGGATGCGAAACCGAAGAGGTCATGCATAAAGACAATTAAAAAAAGCGACCGGATGGTCGCTTTTATTTATGATTCGAGTATCTGGGCTGCGTGATCCTTGGTCTTGACCTTATCGATTACGCGTTCTACCTTCCCCTCTTCGTTAAAAATGAAGGTTTTCCTGTGAATACCGTCATAAACTTTGCCCATAAATTTCTTTTCACCCCAAACGCCAAAAGCTTCAATCACCTTCTTGTCAACATCAGCCAGCAATGGAAATGGAAATTCAAATTTATTCTTAAAATTATTTTGTTTGGTCTCCGAATCTGCGCTTACGCCTAGCAGACTGTATCCCTGTTTCTTTAATTCGGAATAATGATCTCTCAAGTTACAGGCTTCGGCAGTGCAACCGGGTGTATTGGCCTTAGGATAGAAAAAAACCACCAATTTTTTACCTGTGTAATCCCTGAGATTAACTGTATTTCCTGATTCATCATTAACCGTGACTTCGGGAATCGGATCTCCCACTTTTAGTGTATTCATAGCGATATTGAGTAATTAGATTATTAATTTTGAACGATTTGATACAAAAGTAATGACAAAAGCACAAAAAGTAGATTTCGTTATAAAAACTTTAGGAGATTTATACCCCGATACACCTATTCCCCTGCAGCATAAAGATCCGTATACCCTGCTTATCGCAGTGGTGCTATCGGCTCAGAGTACTGATGCCAAGGTGAATGAGATCACACCTGTATTGTTCGCCAGGGCCAACAATCCTTATGACATGGTAAATCTTTCAGTAGAGGAAATACGGGATATCATCAAACCGGTAGGCCTATCTCCTATGAAAAGTAAAGGCATATTTGAATTGTCGAAAATACTGATCGATAAACATGGCGGCAAGGTTCCCAATACCTTCGAAGATCTTGAAGCCTTACCCTCTGTTGGCCATAAAACAGCAAGTGTTGTCATGTCTCAGGCATTTGGCATCTCAGCTTTTCCTGTTGACACCCACATCCACAGACTTATGTACCGTTGGGGGTTGAGTAGCGGAAAGAATGTAAACCAAACTGAAAAGGACGCTAAGCGTTTGTTTCCGAATGCCCTATGGAACAAATTACATCTTCAGATCATATTTTACGGCCGTGAATATTCTCCGGCAAGAGGCTGGAACATTGAAAAAGACATAATAACGAGGACGATAGGCCGAAAATCCATTTTGAAAAAAATGATGTAAAACAAAAACTCCGGCTACCGCCGGAGTTTTTCGCCAAAGTTTAGTTTAGAAGCGCTTCAAACTTTAATTTATTACAATTTATAACACTTAAAGCCTGAGAATAATTCAGAAGAAAATTAACCGTTTCTTCTTTCGGTTTTAGGGTTTCGGAATGTTTTAAATTCTTAGTGTAAAGTTTTGCCATGCAGCTATTTTTGGTTTGTTTAAACAACTAACGCGGCAAAAATTCATTTATTGTATCAATTTGTTAAAACTATATTGTGTTTCTCTATTACCTTTCTGAGGTTGATGAGCGCATAACGCATACGTCCCAGTGCCGTATTGATGCTAACTCCCGTATTCTCAGATATTTCCTTAAAGCTCATATCCTTGTACATTCGCATGATAAGCACCTGTTTCTGGTCTTCGGGCAACTCTTCTATCAAACGCCTGACATCTTCCTCAACCTGCGATTTTATCATTCTGTTCTCTACATTCATAGATGAATCACGGATAACGGAAAAAATGTTGAACTCGTCTGTATTATCGAATTTTGGCATACGGTTGTTCTTCCTGAAGTGGTCGATAACCAAATTATGAGCAATACGCATCACCCATGGTAAAAATTTACCCTCTTCATTGTATTTACCTAATTTCAAGGTGCGAATTACCTTGATAAAGGTATCCTGGAAGATGTCTTCGGTAACATCGCGATCGTAAACCTTGGAATAAATAAAACTGTAGATCTTTTGCTTATGCCTCTGAATCAATTGGGCAAGTGCCTTTTCATCACCTTGAATGTAGCTGGAGACCAAAACAGCGTCGGGAATCAGTTCTCGTTTCATAATCATTACTTTTCGGGCAGTAATACAACTGCCATTTGGGGTTCATTATAGAATTAAAGTAATGTTATGCTATAGGCTAATAGAGTAAAATGCTGTTTTGTTATGATCAAATATAACAACAATCGTACCTATAAAACAAGGTAAATCAACTTTTTTAACATAAAAATCCGCATTTCCGTGCATTTTTAAAGCTGAATTCTAAGTCGTATCTTTGCAGAATTATTCGCCCAAAATGACCGTAATTACTGACATTTCCAGAGTTGATCCTAAGAAAAACATCATCATTAAGGGTGCAAAACTGCACAACCTCAAGGATATAGATGTCGTAATTCCCAGAAATAAGCTCGTTGTAATCACCGGACTATCCGGTTCCGGTAAATCGAGTTTAGCTTTTGATACCCTATATGCCGAGGGTCAAAGACGTTATGTAGAGAGTCTGTCGAGTTATGCAAGGCAATTCCTGGGCCGGCTGAACAAACCAAAAGTCGATTATATTAAAGGCATAGCACCAGCTATTGCAATTGAACAAAAAGTAAATTCGACCAACCCGAGGTCAACCGTCGGTACTACAACCGAAATTTATGATTACCTCAAGTTATTGTACGCAAGGGTTGGCCGAACCTTTTCGCCTCGTTCGGGTGAAGAGGTTAAAAAGGATACGGTAAGCGATGTTCTTGAATATGTAAAATCGTTTGAAGAACGCACCAAATTGCTTTTGCTCGCCCCGATTCATCTCGAGGAAGGCCGGGCGATGGAGGATAAGCTAAAGGTGCTTCAACAACAGGGTTACGCCAGGCTCAAGATAAATAATACCGTAATTCGCATCGATGAAGCAGAAACCCTGAGTGAAACCATTAACTCGATTCATCTTGTTGTCGACCGGATTATCGTTCAGGAAGACGAAGATTTTTACAATCGTCTGGCCGATGCCGTACAAACCGCATTCTTTGAAGGAAAGGGTGATTGTCTCATAGAGACTTTGGATTCCGAAAGGGTCATGGCCTTCAGTAATCGATTTGAACGAGACGGCTTGAAATTTCTCGAACCTAATATTCATCTGTTCAGTTTTAATAATCCCTATGGTGCCTGTCCGAAATGCGAGGGATACGGTGATATCATCGGGATTGATGAAGCTTTGGTTATCCCGAATACAGCGCTTTCGGTCTATGAAAATGCGATTTTTCCATGGCGGGGCGAAAGTATGAGCTGGTACAGAGACCAACTTGTCAATAGTGCTCATAAATTCGATTTTCCGATTCACAGACCATATTTTGAGCTTTCAGAAGAACAAAAACAATTGATCTGGGATGGAAACGAACATTTCGAAGGGCTTAATCAATTCTTTACCGAATTAGAGTCGAAAGCCTATAAAATTCAGAATAGGGTAATGCTTTCAAGATACAGAGGGAAAACCAAGTGCTCGCTGTGTCATGGCCGACGTCTCAGGGAGGAGGCAAACTTTGTAAAAATCGGTAATGCAACCATCACAGATCTGGTCGATATGCCAATTGACAAACTCATGGGGTTCTTTAAACAGCTGGAGCTAAACGATTACCAGCAAAATGTGTCGGGTCGCCTGCTCAAGGAAATCACATCCCGACTGTTATTCCTGTCGAATGTAGGCTTGTCTTACCTAACCTTGAACCGTAAATCGAACAGTCTTTCCGGAGGCGAAAGTCAGCGCATCAATCTGGCAACCTCGTTGGGCAGTAGTCTTGTAGGATCGATGTATATCCTTGATGAACCTAGCATTGGGTTACACCCGAAAGATACGGAACGCCTGATCGGTGTACTCAAATCCTTGCGCGATCTGGGTAATACGGTTATTGTTGTTGAGCATGATGAAGACATTATGGCTGCTGCAGATGAGATCATTGACATTGGTCCTGAAGCAGGCACAAACGGCGGCAAAATAGTTGCCCAGGGAGAATATCAGGATATTCTGATCTCAGATTCGCTTACAGCAAATTATCTGAATGGCCAGTTAGAAATAGAGGTGCCGGATAGCAGGAGAGCATCTGAAAATTATATCGACATCAAAGGTGCACGTGAACATAACCTAAAGAACATCGATGTCAGATTCCCATTGAATATGCTGACCGTTGTTACCGGGGTATCGGGAAGCGGAAAGAGTACGTTGGTAAAAAAGATCCTCTATCCTGCCCTGATGAAAGCGATTGGTGGATACGGCGATAAACCCGGTCAATTTTCAGCCATTGAAGGCAAATTCGAAAAAATAAAATTCATCGAATTTGTCGATCAAAATCCTATTGGGAGGTCCTCAAGATCAAATCCGGTCACCTATATAAAAGCTTATGACGAGATCCGGAGTTTATACTCCAGGCAAAAAATAAGCCAAATACGCGGGTACAAAGCGAAACACTTTTCTTTTAATGTTGATGGTGGTCGCTGTGAAATCTGCAAAGGTGAAGGTGAGGTAACCATCGAAATGCAGTTCATGGCCGACGTGCATCTCGAATGTGAGAACTGCAAGGGCAAACGCTTTAAAAGGGATATTCTTGAAGTAATCTTCGAAGGCAAAACCATCGATAACATCCTCAATATGACCATCGATAATGCAATTGCGTTCTTCGATGAGCACAACCAATCCAAGATCAAGAATCGCCTGCAACCGCTGCAGGATGTGGGACTTGGTTACGTTAAACTCGGACAAAGCTCTTCAACACTATCGGGAGGTGAGGCACAGCGTATTAAACTGGCCTCTTTCCTGGTAAAAGGTTCTTCATCCGATAAAGGTTTGTTTATCTTTGATGAACCCACTACGGGCTTGCATTTTCACGATATAAAAAAACTGTTGAAATCCTTTGAGGCACTAATCGCGAAGGGCCACTCCATAATCGTGATCGAACACAATACCGAATTGATAAAATGTGCCGATCATATCATTGATCTCGGCCCGGAGGGCGGTGAAAAAGGGGGACAACTTCTGGCCTTTGGAACGCCGGAGGAGGTTGCGAAAATGAGCCAATCATATACCGGTTCCTATCTCTCGAAAAAGCTGGGGTAACCATTCCAGTTTAAAACCGTTAATAAGTTGAATTGGAATTCCTTCTGAATGAAGGGATTAAATCCTATATTTAATTTCTCCCTGGACGATTTTATCAATCTTTTAAATCTATACTATGAAAATCATCAAATTTTTGCTAATGCTGGGCTTAGCTACTAATTTCACCTTCGCGCAAGTTGATTGCCGGACATTCGTTCCAACGGAAAAAGGGACGAAATGGGTATATTCAAACTATAAAGGGAAAAATGACAAATTCGAGGGCAAAATTGAATACGAGGTCCTGGATAAAGTTGTCGATGGCAACGATGTAACCTTCAAAATCGGAACCACCACCTTCGATAAGAAAAATAAGGAACTGTTTAACAGTTCCTACGAGGCCAAATGTGTAGATGGGATATTCGAACTGGATATGGCGTTTAAAATGGATGGAGGCCAACTTGCGGCCTACAAAGATATGAATGTGGATATTGATGCCTCAGATTTTGAATTACCTGACCTGGATGCCACTCCGGGCACCACATTGGAAGATGGTTCACTAACCGTAAGAGTCGCCGCCGCAGGTGGACTGAACATCAATATGACTGTTAATATCACGGAAAGAAAAGTTGAGGGACGGGAACAACTGACAACACCGGCCGGAACTTTTGACTGCATCGTCATTTTGCAAAAAGTGAGCACGAAGATGTTATTGAAAACAGTTGGATATTCCAAAGAATGGTATGCTGAGGGGATCGGACTTGTAAAATCGGAATCCTTCAACAAAAACATGAAACTGCTCGTTTGGGGGCAGATAACCTCTCTAAGCCTTTAATAAAAGAAGAAGGAAGCAGCCATCATCACGCCCAGTGCCAGGGGCAGGATAAACAGCATGTACATGAATGTGATCACTCCCGATTTAATAAAACTCAGGATGAAGCCCTGCTGATAGAAATGCCGCACAGCAAGGACCAGGTAGAAGAAGGTGGATAACATTATCAACCAGTCAACCCAACCCGGGATATCGATGAAATAATTCACCCCTAGTATTAAACTCATCACTATAAACAGGAAGGAGAAAAAGTAAAAACTAAAAACAAGGTGATGCGAGAACCGTCCTCTTCTCCAGTAAAATAACTTCAGCAGTATAGCGAATATGGGTAATAATATAAACAAGGCTATGGGTACGCTATCGAAAAAGGCTTGCAGTATTCCTCCCCCACTGTTTTTCTGAAACTTAAGCATTTGCTGGTAAAAGCGTCTTGCAAAAAATCCGGCATCCTCCTTCATTCCCATCGCTTTAAGAATTTCTGGTTCAGGAGCATCAATTGATATGAGAGAATCCACTTTTTCCTTATCATAATCGAAGGTTAATCCTGGCGAATTGTTGTTGCCATCAACCATAATCGAGTCCAATTCCTTCAACTCTTCATCGGTCATACCCGTTATAACCTGGTTTTTTTTCAGGGTCTTGCTCAATTCCTTCGCCGCCAGAGAATCCAGCGGTTTGGTATCTATGCTCATTACGGCCTCACTTTTAAATCCCTGTTCCAGCGCCTTGTCTACGTTGGTATTATATTCCCGGGCTTTAAATGAAAAAATAAAAAAGAATATTACCGAAACAAAAAGATAATATTGAGCTGGATGCAGATATAACAATCGTTTCCCGCTAACGAATTGCCGGGCCACGTAACCGGGCCTGAACATCAATGGAAAGAAACTCCTGAAGAAGCGGGCGTCAAATGAAAAATAGTTGCTAATGGTATTGTAGAATAACAGCCCGATGGTCAGATCGTCCTTGGCCTGTTGTCCGCAGTGTGGGCAAAACTTGAATTCCTCATCGAATTCCTGGTTGCAATTCTTACACTGTTCGGTTTGTTCAGACATTGTCGATGGTTGATGAACTAAAATTATGAAAAATTTATGGATTTGATTTTCAATTTATATTATTGACTATCAATACTTTATAAATCTTGGCATGATAAATGGAACGAGCTTGTTATAGCGTAAGCCGAAAAGCTAAAAATGAGTAGGCAAGATCTTAAATTGTATTACTATGAAAAAAGTGACTTTGATTATTGCATTGGTGGTCATAGGAATGATCCCCGCAACCGCAGCTGAGAAGCATTCAGATGTTGATGGTAAGGATTTAAGGATTACGAAACGCTATCGTTATACGCAACCTATAATGTTCGTGGAGCGTGGTGTGGAATTCCTGATCTTTCCCAGTGGTGAATTCGATTTTAATACAGAGTTGATAGGTAACCCACTAAATGACGATTTTTACTACCGAGGGAATAATTCCAGGAGAAGCAGTATCAACAGAACATTCGGTGCCCCGGGTCGTCACCTTGGTTATAACTACAATGGTGGAACCCTGATCTTGCATGACCGCTTCGGAAGGGTCAGGCGAATAGGTAATGTCTTTATTAACTACGACCGTTTTGGACGAGTGAAACGTATCGGTTCGGTCTATATGCGATACAGACGAGGATTACTGAAACAGGTTGGTGGCTTAACCATTCAGTATAACCGTTGGGGTGACATTATTGGTACCCATGGATTTGTAAATTTCAATAACCAGCATTGTGGTATCTGTGGACAAATGGGTTGCACAACAGATCATTTTCACAACCATTGGGAAAATGTCTGGGATGAAGATTGGAATGATTTTGACGATGACTATTACTACTATAGAAATAAGGATGGAAAGTTGAAAAAGCGTAAGAAGATGAGAAAATTCGATTATGATGATTAATCGCCTGTCCTTATGATTTTGAGTTGATTTGAATTGGTTGATAGCCCGCTCTGTTATGGAGCGGGCTTCCGTTAATGGAAGATTATATAATTGATTTATAATAAGTTAGTTCATTCATTATATTTTTGGCACGCTGTTTGTTTATACATTATTGAACCAATTTTAAAACGAACAGTTATGAAAAAATTAGTCTATATTCTCGCAGCTTTACTTCTCGCCGGAGGTACTGCGTTCGCCGCTTCGACTACCTCCGACAATGTCGATCATTTTAACCGTTTCTACAGGGGATATGGAAATTCTTTCATATTTGTTGAACAGGGCATCGAGTTCGCCGTATTCCCCGACGGGCAATTCGATTTCAATGTTAATCGGTACGGTCCGAATTTTAACGCCTATACCGATTTTGGAGGTGTGAGCATAAGTTTTAATTCAGGATACAGCTATGACGCTTATGTACAGTATGATAACTTTGGTGCCGTTGTCCAGATTGAAAATGTACCCGTCTATTACGATTATTACGGTCGCATTATCCAGGCCGGAAACGTTCGGATCAGTTATAATTCATTCGGTCGGATTTTCCGTGTAGGTGGTTTATTTGTCCATTACAACAGGTTTAACCGGTTCTCTCACTGTTCTGGATTTATCAATGTCTTTAACAGGCATTACGTCTATAGGCCATGGCACAGGTATTATGCGATGCCTCCAGTGAACTTTTGTGTACTATTCAACAGTCCATACAGGAGATACTATAATCCCGTACGCCATACATACTATGGGCCGTACCGAAACAACTTCCGCCCACGATCTGCTGTAAGCTATAACAGGGGACGAAGAGGTGCTGTTGCCCAGTTATCGAATCATCGCACCGACAGGTACAGAAGTGATCGCGTTTCAAGACGTGGAGATGTTGTTGCCAATACAAGTCGGGCAGATAGGAACAGACCGAGCCGTAGTGACCGTGCCGATGCTATACAGGGGCGACCTGTGGAGTCGAGAGGAGATCGCACAGACAGGAACAGGCCGGTTTCGAAAACCAGGCCCGCCGTTAAGCCGCGTTCTGATAGAGCCGACAAGGTCAAGCCTCGCGTTAATAAGCCAAGAACCAGGCCTTCTGTTAGCAATACCACAACCCAAAGAGGAAAACCCGTGGTTAACAGAGGGAAGCCTTCGGCAAAACGTGACAAGATGAAACGTGTAAGTCCGAGAAATGAGCGTAAAACAAATTCGGTGACTCAACGTTCTAAATATAGTGAGAAGAGAAGCGCTCAAACAGCTCGAAAAAGAACAGCTTCAGTAAGCAAAAACCGCAGCAGTAATAATAAAGCAAAAGTTTCGAGATCGAGCTCTAAAAAAAATCGATCTACCGCTAGACGCAGTAGACAATAATTTTTTGGTTGGTTAGTTGGAAAGTCCTGCAAGTCGTATGCCTCAAAGCACCTTGTGGGATTTTCTCTTTATATACGTGGGATCCATTTATCGAGAATGGCCGTAATATCCTCAGAAATATTTAGTATGTACACTATCATGCAATACAATACCCCAATTAACATCGATTTCAAGGCTATATTCACCAACGGATGAAATTGAAATTCCCAAAAGTAGAACGCTCCCGAGAGCACCAGGATCAAAATGACCGCCTTTACAGTTTGTGAAGTGAAAGGCCACATCTTCAGCTTCAGATAAACGAACAACAATTTGGTGGCGTTATAACCAAAAATAGAGATCACCGTTGCGAGTGCAGCTCCATTTATACCATGGATCGGAATTAACCATAGATTCAATCCAACAGCCGTCAGGGCCAGAATTATTCCCAGTATGAGAACAATGAAGTAATATTTGCTATTAAATAAAATGGCATTGTTGTTCCCGATGATATTATCGGATAGTTTAGCCAGGCTTACAAGCACCACCACCAATAATGCACCGCTGAATTCAACAGGTATGATATCATACAATTGATTGATATTACAAATGATAAGAACGAAGATCAAGCCGCTGATTACCAAGAGGTTTATCGAGCTTTTTTTGTAAAGTGAATGTAAACC
>JABDPL010000305.1 GCA_013042825.1 Flavobacteriaceae bacterium
GAGTAAAGGAGTGCAGCCAGGAGGTAAGCTCTGCTGAATAATCCGGCCCGACGCCGGCTTCGGTACGATCGAGTCCGAGGTAACGCGAGTCCAGTCGTCCGATAGTTTGCCCGGTTTCATCCCGCAATAACTCCTTCCAGAAGAACCGGGTTGGCACATCGAGGTTATGCTGAAGGATCACTTTCTTACTCAATCCGGAGTAGGAGGCATATTTCTCAGCCACTTCGTTCTTTTCCTGTTCACTTATGAATCCGCCTTTTGCCAGTGCCGGCATCAGGGTATTTATCGCAAAGTCTTCAGATTCAGGCAGAATATCTGTAAGATCCTGATTTTGCAGGGCCGGTGGTAAAACCTTATGATGCCAGGCCGCAGCCGTAAAATAGGGCAGGTTGATGGCCGAATATACCGGCTGGTCTGTATTGTAAAGATTATAATCGGCAGGAGAAACCATTATTACGCCATTTAGGTACATCCACTGGCTGTTCTGTAATTCAAGTGACAAGCCCATGACCCGTGTACCGCCATAACTCTCACCGATGATGTATTTAGGAGACTCCCAGCGCTTTTTCCTGCTCACGAATGTATTGATCCATTCAGCCAGGTATTTGACATCGGCATTTATCCCAAAGAACTGCTCGCGATCTGGCATCTTGCCTTCCGCATCAGGAATCATTCTTGAATAACCAGTATTGACAGGATTAACGAAAACGATATCCGCAACATCAATTATAGAATATGGGTTGGGTTTAACGCCATACGGCTGAACAGGATAACCTTCATCGTCGATTTTCAGGATTTGCGGACCCGTATAGGCGATATGCATCCATACCGATGCTGAACCCGGACCACCATTAAATGAAATGATCAATGGCCGCTTGGCTCTGTTCTTGACGTTATTCCGCTCATAATAAGTATAGAACAAGGTTGCTATGGGATTTCCCATCTTGTCCCAAACGGGTTGGGTTCCGGTTGTTGCGGTATATGAAAAACTTTGCCCCTTAACCGTCGTGTTATGGGTAGTGGTCACCATGGTATCGACAGCTATCTCACGTTTTTGTGCGAATGTAGACATACAGATCAGGAGTACTAAGAGAATTGAAATTCGTTTCATAAAGCAATTATTTGGTTTTGGTTATTGTTTAAAAATTACTATTAAGATTTGAGCCTGTTAAAATTCTTCAAAAACGCTCATGCCAAACAGGGCAAAATCATATTTAACGGGATCGTCCGGATCCAGCGACCTCAGGGCCTGGTCTAATTCTATTACCGCTTTCGCATCATCTTGTTTTCGTGACAACAGACCAAGTGCTCGTGCTATACGTCCCGAATGTACATCAAGAGGACAGGAGAGTTGGGCGGGTGAGAGCTGCTTCCACAGTCCGAAATCCACGCCCGTCTGATCACGCCTGACCATCCATCGGAGGAACATGTTGAGGCGTTTGGCTGCCGAATTCTTAAGGGGGTCACTGATATGTTTTTGCGTTCGTTCGGAATGCGGGATTTCGAAAAAATGAGTCTTTAATTTATGAATGGCAAATTGCAAATTGTCGGGTTCAGCATAGGTGTTGAAAACACCCTCTAAACCTCCATAATTTTCATAGATATGCCTTAAGCTCTTCGCGAATTGGATCAAATCCAGGTCGTTGAAGGTTCGATGCACGAAGCCTTTCAGGTTCTCAAGATCCTTATCACTATGTCCCATAACGAATTCAAAGGGTGAAAAATCCATGCGATGCATCATTTCAAATGAATTTTTAATGATGCTTTTCCGGTTACCCCAGCTTATGCTGGCGGTGAGAAATGCGGAGATCTCAATATTCTCCTTTAAATCGAAATAATGCGGCACCTGTATGGGATCACTGTCTACAAAGGCAACAGTATTGTAGTATATGACCTTTTGGTCAAGGAATTCCTTAAGCTCAGATTTATTTAATCCTTTTGGTAAAATAACTCAGGTTTTATCTATTGAATCGATGATAAGCCCATCGACCATGGTCAATTTCCTATCGGCCATATCGGCCAGTTCTTCATTATGGGTAACGATCACAAACGTCTGACCGAATTCATCCCGCAATTTAAAAAACAGATTATGGAGGTTCTCAGCCGATTCCGTATCGAGGTTTCCCGAAGGTTCATCGGCAAAAATGATCTTAGGGCTATTCACCAATGCCCTGGCCACGGCAACGCGCTGTTGCTCACCTCCTGATAATTCGTTGGGCTTATGGTCATACCGCTGCGATAGTCCCAGGAAATCAAGCAGTTCCTTTGCCCGTTTCTCAGCCTGGGTTTTCGTATGTCCTTTGATAAGGGCCGGTAGCATTACATTTTCAACAGCTGTGAATTCAGGTAACAATTGGTGAAACTGAAAAATAAAACCGAGAGATTCATTTCTAAACCTGGCGAGTTCTTTTTCAGACATTGAGACTACCTCCTGCCCATTGAGATTGAGTTCAGGCTTATCCTCTGTCGATGCCCTGTCCAGTGTTCCAAGGATTTGAAGCAGGGTCGTTTTTCCCGCACCTGAAGGGCCTACTATCGATACGATCTCACCTGAATTGATTTTAAGATCAACCCCCTTGAGTACATGCAGATCGTCAAAATATTTATGAATGTTCTTTGCCTTGATCATTGTGGCCATTAATTGGCCTGAAAATAACACATTCTGATCGTATGAGCAATGATTAAATGTTCCTTTTATTTTTAAACCAGCCCTTCATATTATTATAGTCGAGAAAATAAATGAGACGAAGGGAAAATGTATGCTCTACAGCCTGGTCGAAAAGATTACCCAAACTGTTTCCATAGTTTATCTCGCTAGCCGCATCCTGATTG
Organism: Flavobacteriaceae bacterium; assembly: GCA_013042825.1. GTDB lineage: Bacteria > Bacteroidota > Bacteroidia > Flavobacteriales > Flavobacteriaceae > SHLJ01. Next base: position 2,833 of record JABDPL010000305.1, read on the forward strand.
AACAATTGATTGCGGTATAGCGCGATTAGCTGGCTGCCGGGTGCAAACTGCCAGGTGTAACGCAAATCTAGGTTCCAGGTCATGAAATTGATATCCGGGTCGAATCCGATATTGTCTTTATTGTAGCCGGCCTCCTGGTCTAAACGCCCATTATCCATCAGGGCAAAAAGGTCCTGGTCATAGGTCACTGTTGTCCAGTAATTTCTGAAGGAAAGCGTAAGTGCATGTAAAGGATTAAAATTGTAGCTCCCCGATAAGCTGTTGGTCAGGCTTGTCTGATTGCGCTCCCCGAAAACTATATCATTGCCGTTATTCGTTACAAACCCTCTGTTCCCTTTGTTATTCTGATAATACAGATCATAATTCATACGGAAATTATCATTGAAACGAACCGTAGGTTCAAAACCTAACCAGAAATTAAAGAGGTCTCGCCCGTCTTCGAATAATGTTCCGAAACCGGCGTTTCCCTCTACAGCTAAAACCTTATTGTTATTGGTCTCGAACCATGCATTGGCGTTTAACCAGTTTTCGTAAATAAAAAACCGGTTATTGGCTGTATCCCTGGGCTCGAAATAATCGTATTGCTTTCCGATCTGGGTATTGATATTTCCACCGAACCAAAGCAATTTTTTGGTTTGTCCGTTAATGCTTAGTCCTAAGCTATTTCCCGTATAAGTGCCCGGATCGAAGAGCCTGTTATAGTTTCCCCAGACAAAGACATTAAAATTATTGAGTTTTTCCGTGGGTTCGAAGATACGGTAAGAGGCATTAAAAAAGAGGTTGTTAAAGTTATTCCTGAACTGCAGGCCGAGATCATTGATATCATAGCTCCGATCGGCCATAGATATTCCAATCCTGGCGCGATAATTTCCATAGATCTTGGCAGCTGAAAGCCGAGCAGCATATCCTATTTGGTCATCTTCAACGAGGTTTAATCGGCTCATTTTCCCCTCGCCGCTGAGGTTATATTTATTCGACTTATTCGATATATCAAAAAGCAATCCGGTTACATTGGCATCCCTGAATTCTCCACTGCGTATAACATTGGTATTAATGAGGCTGACCGATGAGTTCCTGTTGAACTGCTGGTCTATGACCAGGATATTGTAGTTCGCCAGGGGTTCAACGACCTGTTTTCTTATCTCTCCTGTGATGGTATCCTGAATGACTGCATCGGTCTTTTCGGTTATGGCGTTAAAAAATCCGATACCCAAACCTTTTCTGGTACGGCCGGAGACCTTTGTTGCGTTTAGGGTTTTTACTTCGGAAGCTAGATTCTTGGTGATTTCGTTATCTTCAAGATCCACCGATCCAGTAGGAGCACTCCCCACGCGACGTGAAAAGAACAGGTTACCCTTATTGAAAAGGTCGACCCCTTCTGTAAAGAATTGCCGTTGTTCTGAAAAGGTTTGCTCAAAAGGCCCCAGGTTTAGAGTCACACGGTCGAATCCTGCCTGGCTGAAATCCGGGATAAGCGTGGCATCTAGTGTAAAGTTTTCGGTGATACCATATTTTACATCCAGTCCGATGCTGTAATCACTTTCCGAAGATCCGTCATAAGTTTTCTGAAGGGAAGAAACGAAAGGATAGAAGCTCAATCGGGTAGGAGGTTCAATGTTTTTGATGCCTTTTAGCTCCCCGTGATATAAACCGATATTTCCCTTGCTCATATCTATGGGATTCCATGAATACTGGGAATTGTCAATGCGGAAACGCCTGTGAAACTGGATGCCCCAGGTCTGAACCTCATCATTCGAGAATCGAAGCGCCGCATAGGGAATCTTCATTTCAATGATCCAGCCGTCATCTACAAGACGGACCTCACTGTCCCAAACGGCATTCCATCCGAAATCCTCTCCATTATCCGGACTGGCAACGGCATCGGCCTGGGTACCCGAGCTGAATACAAAGAATTCGGTATCGTTCTGTGCGTCATTATTCGGATTAAAGACCACCCCGAAAAAATCGGAATTTCCAAAATTATCGCGGCTGGTGAATTGCCGCTGAATATCCTCGGGATTGTCTTTTAGGTAGGCACTGAGATAAATGGCATTATCGTCATAAGCCATTTTGACGGTTGTGGTTTTTTCCGGTGTTGGTTTTGCTCCCATATCAGGCCGGAATTGAATGAAGCCGGTTGCGGGCTCGGCAGCCTCCCAAACAGCATCATTTAATATGCCATCTATCTTAGGGGCATCGTCGGTTTTGGTGATATTCAAAATTTTCTTGTCCTGGGCCGGAAGCATATGCACGCCAATGGCCAGAATGACCGACAGCAGAAAAAGACGTTTCATTTTTCGATTGATTGAATCAGGTTGTTTCAGTAATGACCATCATTTTCCGATAATGTTACATTACATATCAAAAGTACTGTCGATATGGTCGCGATTTTCACAATTAAACGTTAAATAGCGGCACTTCTTGTTAATGTTTTGATTTGTTGTTTTGCAATACTTGAATAATTTATTTTAATTACATTTAGTACCAAATACATATTGCTATGTCTTATAATTTTGAAGAGAGTGGCCTTAAGGTTGATAAATCCATTTTGGAGAAATATGAAGAGATAATCTCCTTTGTAGGGGAGGAC
>JABDPL010000308.1 GCA_013042825.1 Flavobacteriaceae bacterium
GCGTTATGTTGATGCTTCGGAAAATCTGGGACGGGAAAGACTGGGCGGAGCGATTTTCGAGGTTGATCTCGATATAACCCACCCACTGGGCTTCGGGTATCATGATAACAAACTCCCAGTTTATAAAAACAATACTGTATTCATCGCACCGAGCAAGAACGCTTACAGCACCGTTGCCAAGTATACCGAAGATCCGCATATCGATGGGTTTATTTCGAATGACAACCTCAACATCTATTTGAAGCCATCGGCATCCCTTATCGTTAGTCCGATCGGACGCGGCCGGGCCGTTATGTTCGCCGATAATCCCAATTTCAGGGGTGCATGGTACGGTACCAACCGATTATTTCTGAATGCCATTTTCCTCGGAAGCCAAATTAACATCCCAAGACCAAGATAAATTTTAGTGCATGAGAAATTTCATTTTATTCATATTCGTAGTAAGTATTTTTCAGGGATATTCCCAAACCGATTATAATGGCGAAGGGCCTTATTCCCAGTTAATCATTCGTGGTGTAACCTTGATCAATGGTGATGGATCACCACCCAGGGGCCCCATCGATATCGTGGTTGAAAACAACATCATCAAACGCATACAGGTCGTGGGTTATCCCGGAGTTGAGATCAACGAAACCAGGCGTCCTAAGCTTAAAGAAGGTGGCCGCGAACTGGATGCCAGCGGTATGTTCCTGCTACCGGGCTTTATTGATATGCATGGCCATATCGGCGGGCGAGCGCAAGGAGCTGAACCAGAGTATGTATTCCGTTTATGGATGGCTCATGGCGTAACAACCGTGCGAGAACCCAGTGGCCGTGGTGTTGATTTTACCATGGACCTCAAAAGAAAAAGCGCAAAGAATGAGATCGTGGCCCCCAGGATATTTGCCTACACGGGGTTCGGACAAACCTCCAGCACCTTTAATCCGCTGAACGATCAACCCATCAGCACGCCTGAAATGGCGAGAAAATGGGTGCGGGCTAATGCCGAAAAGGGGGCAGATGGTATAAAGTTCTTTGGTGCAGAACCCGAGATCATGGCAGCGGCCCTAGACGAAAATAAAAACCTCGGACTCGGATCGGCCTGTCATCATGCCCAGTTAAGCGTGGCGCGTTGGAATGTGTTGCATTCGGCTAGAGCAGGACTGACCTCTATGGAGCACTGGTACGGACTGCCTGAAGCCCTTTTCTCAGACCGGACCGTTCAGGATTATCCATTAGATTACAATTACCAGAACGAGCAACATCGCTTTGAGGAGGCGGGCAAGCTGTGGAAACAAGCAGCTGAACCCTATTCCGACCATTGGAACCATGTGATGAATGAACTTCTGGAATTGGATTTCACTTTAGACCCAACCTTCAATATATATGAGGCCAGCAGGGATCTCCATCGGGCGAGAAGAGCAGAATGGCATGAAACCTATACCCTGCCATCGCTCTGGAAATTCTATGAGCCCAGCAAGATCAGCCATGGCAGTTACTGGCATTATTGGGGGACCGAACAAGAAATAGAATGGAAGAAGAATTTCCAGTTGTGGATGACCTTCATCAACGAATATAAAAATCGCGGCGGACGCGTTACAACAGGTTCCGATTCCGGGTTTATATACCAGTTATACGGATTTGCCTATGTCAGGGAATTGGAGTTGTTGCGAGAGGCGGGATTTCATCCGCTCGAGGTTATTCGATCGGCAACCCTTAATGGTGCTGAAGCCCTGGGCTGGGATGATAAGATAGGTAGTGTACAAATTGGAAAACTCGCCGATTTTGTGATTGTTGAGGAGAATCCGCTTGTAAATCTTAAGGCCTTATACGGTACCGGCGCTATCAAATTGACCGAAGAGAACGAGGTGGTGCGCGTTGGCGGGGTGAAATATACCATCAAGGATGGGATCATCTACGATGCGCAAAGGCTTCTGTTGGAAGTTAAAGCCATGGTCGATGCAGAAAAAAAGAAATCAAACTGGGAGTTAAAACAGCCGGGGATCAAAGACTGATCTCATCTCTCGCTTGAAGAAATTAAAAAATCAATTGCCATAAATAGGTCCTGGTCAATTGCAGATACAGCCTTCACAAGTGCAATTGTCGCAAACACAGTGCTGACAATCGCCCTGCTGGCAACTGGAACATTCACATGAACAACCGCGATACATACATCTTGTATTTTGACATTAGTTCCTTAAAGATAGGACTTTCTTTTGATTAGTCTCCTTCACATGTTTTACCAATACCGATCGGCTGTCTTAAAACTGCTTAGGTGTGGACTATATTTTCTTCGGTAGTAATATGAATTAGAGTAAACTGTATATAAAGCACCGATTAATTCAATGGGTAACCATGATCATCTGGCAGTCCGAGTTTGCTGATAAAATTTTTCCATCTGTCATCGGAATACATGGGTTTAAATGATGGATAGGCCAGTGCCTCGATAAGAACAGGATCTTTCTCCATATAGGCCTTTTCCAGCCATTCAAAGGCTTCCTCATATTGCCCCCTGAATGCATAGAGATCGGCAGTATTCGCAAAATCTGTTTCTCCATTTTTATCGAGAAATTCCTTAAAGAGTTTGTCAGCCTCTTCTGTATTACCCATGGCATGATAAATAAAATTGCGTCCATACAAACTAAAGAATTCATGGGTCTCTTGGTCGATCTCCTTCAACGCGTCCTCATATCGACCCTGCGCAAGTCTTATTTTTGCCATCATATAGTGATAGATCTGCCAATTAGGATAGTAAATAGCAAAGGTCTCGAATGCTTTTTCAGCTTCTTCCAGATTATTCATTAAAAAATAGGTGTGACCAAGATTAAAGTAATTGCCATAGACCAGAGGATCAATTTCTATGGCCTTATTCAACAATTCGACCGATTTGTCGAGATCACCATAAGTCATGTTTGCCGCAAATCCGATTATCACGGAATTATTTGGTTCCAGGTTCAGGGCCTTTTCCATATTTGAGGCGGATTCTTCAAATTTCCAATTGGCCTCTTGCATACTTGACAGAACCGCATAAGAGAGGCCTGAATCCGGATCTAGCTTTAATGACCTGTTAATGGCGTCAATGCCCAGTGAGAATCCTTCCTGAGGCTCCCATATACTAAAATTATAAGAACCTGTATCATAAATCCGGGCCAGAAGTTGCCAGGATGGCGCATAGCTAGAGTCTATGGCAATTGACTGCTCTACTTTCTCCTTGGCCTGTATCATGCTTTCCTTGGTGTTCTGTCGGAAAAGATGCATGGCCTGGAGATAGAAGTTGTATGCATTGGTATCAGGAGTTTCATTAATTTTTGTTTTACCAAGCAGGGAAATCTCTAATTCCTCACTAACGGCTGCAGCTATTTCATCCTGTATTCTGAAAATACTATCTAAATTGCGATCGAAGGTCCTGGACCATTCCTGCACCCCATCCTTTGTTCTGGTGAGTTGTGCTGTGACTCGGATAACATTGCCAGATTTACGAATACTACCCTCAAGAATATGAGTCACACCGAGCTCTTTTCCTATAGTGGTAGCCTTGGTATTCTTTCCTTTGTATGAAAACGAGGATGTCCGGCTCATTACTCTGAATTCAGGAACACGGGCCAATCGGTTTAGGAGTTCTTCACTTACACCGTCAGAGAAATATTCATGGTCCTTATCCGGACTCATATCAGCAAAGGCAAGAACAGCCAGCGACTTTTCTCCCATATCCATGACCTCGGCTGAATCCCTGGTAAAACGATCGATCAATAATAAAACTACGGCAAGGGTCAGGGTAGTGATGATTATCTTATTCAACCTGTTTCCGGTAAGATTTGAAATGGAATCAGAGGGTTCAACATCTTCGGTTTTCCTTATTCCGTCTGGTGTAAATTCATAGATCCAGGAGAAGACCAGCCAAACCGGGAATCCTATTCCAAGAAGTATCAGTGACCATTTCAAATAATATAAAGGGGCCCCAAAAGCGGGAAGAACAATGGAAAGGACCTGAATAATCAACCATGCCGCGACTAAATATGCAATCCCGGATTTTATCACATTTCGGCGTTGAAGTTCACGCCAATAGTTATTCCAATTCATTCAGTTGGTTTCTTTAAAATTAGGAAAATAAGTTTAAGGAACTTAAAAAGTTAGTCAGATATTCCTGGGGTACTTAACTCCTATCCAAATTTTATGTTTGATCCAGTGGCTACCAAATTCTTAACAGATTGTACAGCAAGGGTATACTTACCGTCATCTGCCCAGCTCAGCTTCCCGGTAAGCCTTAGTGAAGGAACAGTAACAGCAACAACTAACGCACCGGAATGAAGAAATTGAGCCGTTAATTTGTTTTGGCAGAGAGGGTTTCTTCCTCGTCTATCTTATCGGTTTACTT
>JABDPL010000053.1 GCA_013042825.1 Flavobacteriaceae bacterium
GGCTTAAGAACCTCAGGAAGATCGTTCATATTTCTAGCAACCGAATCATCATCGATTATCTTAGCCGCGCGTTCAAGCAGTCTTGAATGCAGATAGAAAACATCTCCGGGATATGCTTCACGTCCCGGTGGACGACGAAGCAAGAGGGATACCTCACGATAGGCAACGGCCTGCTTTGATAGATCATCATAGATGATCAATGCCGGACGACCAGTGTCACGGAAGTACTCACCGATAGCTGCTCCTGCAAAAGGAGCATATACCTGCATTGGCGCAGGATCGGAAGCGCTGGCAGATACAATTACCGTATAATCCATAGCGCCTTTATCCTCAAGGGTTTTGGCTATGGCGGCCACTGTAGAAGCCTTCTGGCCAATAGCAACATAGATACAGTAAACGGGTTCACCTTTTTCAAAATTCTCTTTTTGATTGATAATGGTATCAATACATACTGTGGTCTTTCCCGTTTGACGGTCACCGATAACAAGCTCACGCTGTCCACGGCCTATCGGGATCATTGCATCAACCGATTTAATACCCGTTTGAAGGGCTTCGTTCACCGGTTGACGATAAATAACACCGGGTGCCTTTCTTTCGATTGGCAACTCATAAAGCTTACCTCCTATAGCACCTTTTCCATCAATGGGGTTTCCAAGGGTGTTTACTACCCGTCCTAACATTTCCTCGCCAACCTTGATAGAGGCGATACGCTCTGTTCGCTTAACGGTAGCTCCTTCCTTGATTTCTTGTGAAGGACCAAGTAATACCACACCAACATTGTCTTCTTCCAGGTTAAGTACGATCCCTTCTAAACCATTTTTAAATTCAACAAGTTCCCCATATTGTGCATTTGCCAATCCATAGATACGGGCAATACCATCTCCTACAGTAAGCACTGTTCCCACTTCATCTAGTGAGGCGCTCGCTTTAAATCCTGAGAGTTGCTGTTTTAATATCGCTGATACCTCAGCCGGTTTAACTTCTGCCATGTTATACTTTTTTATTAAGTGTCCTGATCAATTCAGGGTAAATTCTCTTTTTAATCGATTCAATTGATTTGCAATACTCGCATTATATTGTTTGTCACCTACCCGCAGTATGAATCCGCCCAGGATCTCTTCATCAACTATATTTTCAAGTTCAACGGCTTTGTCTGTTAACTCCTTAATCTTTGCCAGTACTTTAATTTCAATTTCGGATGTCATAGGAACGGCGGTGATGACCAAAGCTTTTTCCTTTCCGGAAAGCTCGTCATAGAGCTTAGTGTATTTTGAAGCAACCCCGTTCAGAATATCGATACGTTTATTCCGGATCAACAGATCAAACAACTCATTGGTTAAGGGATTCACTTCGGAAAATATCTCTGCTAATATCTTACGTTTGATCACAGAACTGGTTACTTTGCTTTTCAGCACTAGGTCAAGTTCGGCGTTCTCTACAATCGTATCCGAGATCAAATTCATATCGGTATTGATAGCCTCAGAGAGTTTTCGCTCCTGAGCCAGGCTTAGAACCGCTTTTGCGTATCGTATTGCTGCTCTACCTGCCATTATCTATCAGTTTAATTTAGCGTCACCCAACATCGACTCAACAAGTTGCATCTGTTTGTCTTTATTGGTTAGTTCATCACGAACTACTTTTTCTGCTATATCAAGGGCGAGGCCCGCAACATGTCCTTTTAATTCTGCCATTGCCGCTTTCTTCTCACTTTCGATGGCTGCCTGGGCCTGGACGATCATCTTACTGGCCTCTTTCTGAGCTTCATCTCTGGCATCGGTTATCATTTTGTCTTTGATCTCACGCGCTTCCTTCAACATGGATTCACGTTCAGCTCTGGCTTCCTTAAGAATTCGTTCATTATCAGCTTGCAGATTTTCCATTTCAAGCCTTGCCTTTTCAGCTTCATCAAGCGCATCCTTGATAGAGCTTTCGCGGGCATTGACCGAATTGAGAATAGGTTTCCAGGCAAACTTTGTCAAAACAAAGAATAGCACCCCAAAGGCGAGCGTGGTCCAAAAGATTAATCCTAGTTCAGGTGTTAACATAATGCTTCTGTTTAATTTAAATAACAATCAAGGTGCAACCAACCGTTACACCTTGATTGGAAATGGTTTTAACCTTTTGTAAACGCAATTACGATTGCGAAAAGTGCGATCGCTTCAACAAACGCTGCCATAATAAGTGCAAGCGCCTGTATCTTACCGTACATTTCAGGCTGTCTGGCAACAGCGTCCATAGCTGACTCACCGATACGTCCGATACCGATACCGGCACCGATAACGGCAAGTCCTGCTCCAACTGCTGCAATAGTTACTAATGACTCCATATATAAAAATTAAATTAAAAGTTCTTTTTAATGATCATCGTGATCTGCCGTAGCCATTCCGAAATACAAGGCTGATAAAATCGTAAAAATATAAGCCTGGATAGCTACGACTAAAATTTCGATTAAACTGATAAACACAACGAATGCTATTGAAACCGGTGCAACAGCGTAACCAGCTACATCGCCATACATATTCTTGAAGAAGAATATCAGGCTAATCAAAGCCAGGATTACGATATGTCCCGCAGTTATATTCGCAAACAAACGAATAAACAGGGAAACCGGTTTTGTAAACAAACCTATCAATTCTATAGGTGCAAGGAAAATCTTGATTGGGACCGGCACTCCCGGCATCCAAAAGATATGCTTCCAATATTCTTTATTCCCGTTAATCTGGGTGATGATAAATGTTAGGGTGGCCAGGGAGAATGTAAAAGCGATATTTCCGCTCAGGTTCGCGCTGAATGGGAAAAACGGGATTAAACCAAAAATATTATTGATCCATATAAAGAAAAAGATCGTCAACAAGTAGGGCAGGAATTTTCCGTGTTTCTTTTCTCCTATTGTTGGGATAGCTATATCATTTTTTACGAACATGATAAGCGGTTCGGTGAATCTGGCTATTCCCCTTGGCACATTATCCTCTGATCTACGGTATGCCCGTGCCGAGCCGATAAAGATCAACATCAAAGCGATCATCGATAAGAACATGGAGAACACGTTCTTGGTTATAGAGAAATCCAACATGCGCCCGTTAACCGGATGCTCCTCTTCATCGAGAGTCACGTACTTCCCGCTGGCATCTGCAGTTTCATTCGCATAATAGACCTTACCATGATAATAGGTAAACCGCTGACCCTTTTTTTCAACCACAACTTTAGCTTCCTCGTCATGGTGAAATTCCGAAGACATAAAAGTAACCAGACCATTATCTGTTAGCAGAATTACAGGAAGCGGAACAGATACCGGATGACCATTCCAATCCAGGATGTGGAAGCTGTGATTATCAACAACGTGATGCAGGATCATTTCGGTGATGTTCAGCTCTTCTTCTTCACCTTCGATACTTTTATTCTCGATCGAGAAACCGTTAAAGGAAAGGGCTAAAAAAAGGCCAAGAAACAGCAATTTTATCGAATTTGTCGGCATCGTAATATCGGTTAAAAACTACCTGGTCTAAAATTCGCTGCAAATGTACACACATTATATCAAAACACAAACAAAAACGGGCAATGTTTAGAATTTGACGAGGAATTTATAAATGCAAGATATTTCAAGGGCCAGATAGAGAAAATAGGGGATAAAAAAATTGATAATTTCAAGGCGCATAAATTCAGCATCCTTAATTACCAGGGGGGATAAAAAAACGAGGATCAGGAGCATTTTAAGAAGTGTAAGCCCAAAAAATGTATAAAGTATTTTTTTCTGTCCTGACCGTATTTGCCTGAGGAGGATCAGGTACATGATAAGAACCAGTGCAGCATTAAAAACATGTATCAGCCAAACCGGAATGACGAGTTGCCCCTCGAAAAACTGTGAAATAAGGTATTGATGAATGGCCAGCAAGATGACAGTTATCAGCAAGATTCGCACGATTATGGGCTGGGGAGAATCGCTGTTGGTCATATTAACGCGAGAATTTATTCACTTGTTTAACCAATAAATACATAGCAATACCAAATCCTATGAACGTTCCAATAATAGTATAAATTGGCTCCGCGGTGGTGTAGTGTTCATCGAGTTTATAGCCTATGTAGGCGCCAATTCCTGTAATAACTGCCAATTGAAAGGCTAAGCCTGAAAGAGCGGCGACTTGCTTAAGCTGTTTTCCCTTTTTCCGTTGTTGGTTTTTGTTGTTGTTCACCCTTACCCTTGTTGAGTTCTTTCACGGCGCCTTTCATATTACATACAGCGTTAAAGGTTGCACCGGGTTCTACGGCGAGTTTTCCAACCTCTACCTCGCCCTGGATGTAAGCTGTTGACTTCAATGACAGGGTTCCGGAGAGTTTTAACTTTCCCGAAAAACTTCCTTCGAAATCGGCATTTGTACCTTCGATAGTGCCATTAACATAGCCCGATTTTCCGACAACTACTTTACCCTGGGTTCTGATATTCCCTTCAACTTGTCCGTCTATTCTGAACGCGCCCTTGCTTATTATATCACCCACGATCTTTGTGTCCTGAGCAACGATGTTTTGCTGAGATGTAATTTCTTGTGCCATTTTTCCTTTTTTTGATTCTGAGAACATTGGTCTTTTAGGTATGTTTTCGGTTATTGAGACTCTAAATAATTTGCGAGGTTCTTGTGTATTTGTATTATTTGATAATTCTGTGATGAAATAGTGAAATAGGCCTTATTTATATCAATCTCATCGTATTCGTTGAGTATTTCACCAAAGCCCTGGGCGCCTTGATAACTTTTTAAATTATGGACCACTACAAATACGGTTTCGGGGTCGTATGTGTCCACCGAAGTGGTTAATTCGAGATAACGCACCCGCTCAACAGCCTTATCAAGCTCTTCTTTGAAGGTATCGATTTCTTCCTTTGTTGGCTTATTGAACTGATAAATAACCTTAAAGCTCGTCGAGCTACTATCATTGAAAAACTCTGAACGTTCTATCAAGGGAAGGGTTTTCTGGACCATACTCTCGGCTTGCTTGCCCTCCGGACTATTCGGGTAGTTCAGGGCGATATAATTTATCGCCTCCTTGTATGATTCAAAACCATATAGCCTGGCCTTTGAAACGGCTTTTAAAAACTCAAATTTTGGAACGATCGTTTCGCCATCGAAGACATTGATATATTTATCGCATTGATCTATGACCTCAACATATTGCTGGTTCTCAAATTTCTCGTATATGGTCTTATATATATTCTCGGGGCTGTTTTCGTCAGCTTCCAGAATAATTCCTGGATTGAGCAATATGCTTGCATATCTCGAATCGGGATGATTTGAAATGATATCATTCTTCATGATCTCAGCCTCTCCACGCATCTCGAGAAGTTCATATAATTTGAACAAATTATACTTAGCCGGCAGGACCAGGCGTTCCTCGGGTTGAAATTCCAGAAGATCTTTTAATTTGTTTTTTGCCAAAACATATTCATTAAACTTATCCTTGTAGATCAAGCCCAATTGATAGTATGCGAAATTCCGGTCTCTTGTCAAACTGTCGATAGCGACCTCTTCCGACGGGATCAGTGCGGTATAGAACTCAGGGTCAAACAATTCCTCTTCGCTCGCATTTGCAATAGCCGGGTCTACCTCCTCCGTGGTTCCAGCACTTCGGCCTCTATCTGACCATCTCCAATTATCCTCCAGTTGTCTCTCTCCCCAGGTTTGAATGAATTCATTCTTTCCGAAGGCAACTGTTGTTGAATTATAAAAGTAAAATGAAGATGCCTGTGTGTCCCGCCCTATTCGATTACTCGACTCCGGCGTATCTTGCCCGCTTCCGGCTATACCTTTTACCCGCTTTTCTTCAGCTTCCTGCCTGGCTTTTTCTTCCTCTGCCTTCAGCCGAAGCTCGTCTGTGTAGGCTTTGAAATATGCCAAACGCTCATCTTCCGTCATATCGACGAGGCTCAAAATACTATCATTCCTGATCGCGATATCCTCATAGTAAATGACGTCGTCCAGATTATCGCGTTTCCGTTTGATCGACCTGAATAATTTAGTATTCTTCTCCAGGTTTAGCATGGTGCTGTCGTAATATGCCCCGGCAGTTCTGTAAACAGCCTTATCGAAGTTCATGTCGCCGAGGATCATATAGTTTCTTGCATTAAGAAACTTATCGTTTGAGCCGGCCCGCAAGGACTTATTGTAGTAGGTAGTCGCTATACTATCGGAGTCCTTTGTTAAATGGTATTCACCGATCTGATGATATATCTTATCTAAAAATGGGCGATTTTCTCGATCTTCCTCCAGCCAGGTCAGCATCTCGAGTAAAACCAGGTCGTCCTGATTCTCGTAGTCAAAGTTTTTGGCTTTTTCAATGTGCGCACTTATGTAATAAATACGTGGTGTTTTTCTTTTTAACTCGATTACCTGATCAAAGGCAATATTTGCACTATCGCGCTTGCCCATAGCGTTATATAACTGTCCCTGAATGAAGCGATACCTACCGCGTTCGTCATTGCTTTTGGTGGCTGTTGCCGCTATGTCCAGATTCACAATAGCTGTGTCAAGCGCTTTCAAGTTAATGTAGGCCTGAGCAAGGGTTGAAGATGCATCGGCGAGATCTTGTTTCTTGATATTCGCTTGTCGCAGCAAACGCTTAAGATTCTGGATGGCCAATTCATCATTCTCCAATCGCAGATTGGTTTTTTCTCTCCAGATCTTGGCCTGGTTAATTTTGTCACTGGCAGGGTATTTAAAAAGAATGTAATTGAAGGCTTCGAGAGCAGGAACGAATCGCTGATCGAAATAACGCCCTTTTCCCAATAGAAGATAAGCTTCATCGATCTGGGGGTTCTTTTCCTTCCCCTCAATATTCATGGAATGTTTCTGAATGGCCTTTACCGCTTTTTCTTCGGCTCTTTCAAAATCTGCGTTTTTCGACTGGCCGGGCAAGGCGATTTCATCAAGAACTTGCATACGTTCCACTGGCAGTATTTCCCAATAGTTATCGCTATAACCATCATTGAGCGTTTGCCTCCCGCTTTCCAAAGCAATGTTACCGTTATACAGCACATTGTATTCGGTCCCTATGGCGTGCCAGTTCCTGTTGATGAAATTATCCTTTTTTCTCGAGCATCCGGATAACACCAATACGCTTAACACAAAACCGGTAACGTAAGAGGAATAAGTTTTCAATGTTGGTTTAATTTGTAAAAGTATAAACTGTACCCAGGGCACAATATTATGCTAAGGGGTAAAAATAAACATCTTTTTGTACAAAACGAATAAAACCAGGCACTTTTGGGCAATGACCTAACCAGCGAAATGCTGCTCCAATTCCGCTAGAGTGGCCTCGCTTGTTTGAAGATCCTTAACAACATCGCCTTTATCAAGTACCACTATGCGTTCGCATACCTCTGTGACGTGCATCAGGTCATGGCTGGAGATAAGTACGGTGATCTCACGGTCCTCTGTAAGGGTTTTGAGGAGTTTTTTTAATCTGATCTGTGTTGTAGGATCAAGATTGGCAAAGGGTTCGTCCAGTATGATAACTTCGGGATCTCCTATTAGTGCCGCAACTATCCCGGCCTTTTTTTGATTCCCTTTACTCAAGTCTCTCAGATACTTTTTCTTTCCGAGGACCTCTCCATGAAAAAAGCCTTCAAATTCAGCTAAAAGCCTGTCTACATCAGCCTTATTCCTACCCCTGAGATCCCCTATGAAATAGAAATATTCCTCTGGGGTTAAATATCCAATGAGAAAACTTTCATCGATGAAGGAAGATGTAAATGGTTTCCAGTCCTCACTTTCACTGACTTTGATATCATTGACTGTAACATATCCCGTAGTAGGCTGGATCAGGTCGAGCAAAAGACTGAAGAATGTTGTTTTTCCGGCCCCGTTATTCCCAACAAGTCCAAAAGATTGTCCGCGCGGAATGCTCAATTCCGGCAGATGAAGCACGGTGACACCGCCATAGGCCTTTGATAAATTTTCGGTTACTATCATAGCAAGTTGTGTTAACTGGCCTGGCTAAAGGCCTCGATCATTTTATGTTTTGAAATCATATATTTCCTGGTGATGAACTTCATTAGTCTTTGATGGAACATAATTCCTGTCAGGCCCATTCCAATAATAACAATTACCCCGGCTTGGAATCCCATGGTAAAATGAAAAATTGCAAAAATTGCCATAGGAACCAACATTAAAGGAATGCCGATCAGCCATTGAACCGCCCCTGTACCCTGGAAATTAAATGCTGCCCTTTGGTCTAGTTCTATTTTTTTCCGGTTATACGAACCGCCCCAGAGGATGACATAGGTGTTTACACCGATATTGTAGACGGCTGCTGCAAAATGGGCCAGTAGTATCTTCCATCCGAAGAAAACATAGGGGATACTCAAAACGAACATAAGCACAACGCTCATCATCATAAGCGAATATTTCGATTTCAAATAGCGTTCATATTTAATATTCTGGCTCATGAGTAATTTATAATAGCTGCTATCCCATGCCGGTATGAACTGTCCGAAGTTTATAAGGAAGATCCCCGTAACAAAAATACCTATGAAGACAAAGAACCATTCCCATTTCAGATATAAGGGATTGGGATAAAAGAATAGTCCGTATAGCAGCCCGATCACAAGCATCCATATCGCCGATTTCGAGCGTTTGTTTCTCAGGATAAGACGGATGTCTAATTGCATAAATGGAGCGATATCTCCAAATTTCCTGGTCCATTCCAGATTGGTTGTTTTAGCTTCACTTTTCTTCGATTGAAGCGAATTATCGATATAGAGTTTCTTCTTCAGTATCCTGAAATTCAATATATATAATACAACCAGGGCTCCCGCCGGAACAATCAACAAATAGAGGGACTCTGAAAGCGCGATCAGTCCGTTACCGATAATATCGCCCAAAGAGATGATATTAAAATAATTAAGCGCATAAAGACCTCCGGCAATCAGAATCACCGGCAGGAAGGGTAATTCGGTTTCAGAGGCGATACTTTCAATTATGAAATTGAGGAAGTTTATTATCAATACGATCAGGATCAGTGCCAGTAACCAACTCAGAATCTTTATCAGCGGATAATCATTGGCGATCAGCATGGTACTGAAAGGAACAAAGGCGAAAAGGGGCAGGAAATTAAAGAATGACAGGGCTGATTTTCCAAGCACAAAGTTGATGACCGCTCGCCGTTTTACAGGTAAGGTCAGCAAAGGCTTTACGCTCATTACCGGTAATTTCTGAAAGAAAAACCTCAGTAACAGGTCGGCCAATATCCAATAAAACAGGAAACCATTAAAAACTACAAACGGATCGCTTTCGGGATAAATCTTATTTAATAAAGGATACATGGCAACCCCCAGGATTAAAAAGGTCGCGATGAAATAAAGAGCAAAGAAGAGCAGGAAAACGTTCATAAGTACATTCTTCTGCCAGTAAGACGATCGGAAATACTGTTTCCACTCGAGATTTACAAATTGCTTGACCATAGGCTTATAACGCATTGAATTTGTAAACTTAAGTGTTAATTTGTTACAAACAAATACATTTTTAACTCTGCGCTTCCTTATTTTTGCACAAATTTTTTTGACGTGATATTTCATACCCTGTCTGTGCGAGCAATAGATCGCGAAACTCCAAATGCCGTAAGTGTTTCATTTGAAGTTCCAGAACAATTAAAATCTGAATTCGGCTTTAAACCCGGTCAGTATTTAACCCTTAAGACGCGAATTAAGGATGTGGAGGTCAGGAGGGCCTATTCCTTGTGCACAAATCCCGCATCAGGTGACCTGCGTGTGGTAATCAAAAGGGTTGATGAGGGTGTTTTTTCCAGTTATGCGAACGATCATTTGAAACCAGGAGATGAGATTGACGTCGGTCTTCCAATGGGAAAATTTACGGTTTCGACAGATGCGGCCAACGAGAGGGATATTATGGCTATTGCTGCAGGAAGCGGGATAACCCCGGTTATGAGCATACTTTTATCTGTGCTTGAAGAAGAACCCAACAGCAGATGTGTTTTACTCTACGGCAATAAATCTCCGGAGCAAACCATCTTTCTTGAAGATCTGAATACACTGGCCTCTAAATATAACGGGCGATTCATGTTTTTACAGGCTTACAGCCAAACTCATATTGAGGGGGGTTTTTTCGGACGTATAGACCGCTCGATCATTCTTAAGGTTATAAATGACCTTCCTTCCCACATCGATCTTAAGAGTTTCTTTCTGTGCGGACCAAACGACATGATCGACAACTCAATAGATGTTCTAACCGGACGAGGTTATGACCGTGAGCAGATCCATTTCGAATTATTTACAACTTCTGACGAGGAAAACCGAGAATCTTCTGAACCGGTTTCCGATGGCACATGCAATGTCAGGGTGATAGTAGACGAGGAGGAAGAGACCTTCACTATGGTGAAGGGTAAAACCATTCTTGAATCTGCCCTGGAAAATGATATTGATGCTCCATATTCTTGTCAAGGCGGGATTTGCAGCACGTGTATTGCCAAAATCCAGCAGGGTGAGGCCAGGATGCGTCAGAACAATGTGCTTACTGACGAAGAAGTGTCAGAGGGGTTTGTGCTTACTTGCCAGGCCGAACCGATAAGCTCATCGCTTGTGGTAGATTACGATGATGTTTGATGCTTGATTATTTGCCTGGCTTTTCTCACAATACTCAACGGATCGATAGTAGCAATGGCATCCCGGTAAGCACCGGGATATTTATTCCCATAAACAGAGGTTGGTATTTCAGGATATTGCGATCGATCTGCTAAAATCGCATTAGACGGATCCTGGTGAAACGGAGAAAACCCGGCGTACGGATGGGTAACTCCCCAAACTGTTATGGTTGGAATACCATAGGCTGCCGAGAGATGTGCATTCCCCGAATCCATCGATATCATTAAATTCAAGTTCCTGATGATCTTTAATTCTTCTACGAATGACATGATACCTGCAAGAGTAATGACCCCCGAATGGTTATCTGCAACCGCCTTTAATCGACTCTTATCCTCTCTGCCGCCGAAAAGCAAGATGGTAGCGTCCTCAGATAATTCGGTTATGACCTCTTCCATCTTTTCGAGCGGATATTCCTTTGACTCGTATGCGGCAAAGGGTGCAATTCCTATAAGCTTTGAGTATTCTCCGAGCAATGGTTTAACCTTATCCGGAATATCCGGGCCTTCCGGAAATTCAGGCTGTTCGAGTGTAACAGGAAGTTTCATGCTTTGAAAAACGTCGGCATAACGCTGATGAGT
This sequence comes from Flavobacteriaceae bacterium, assembly GCA_013042825.1. Classification (GTDB taxonomy): domain Bacteria; phylum Bacteroidota; class Bacteroidia; order Flavobacteriales; family Flavobacteriaceae; genus SHLJ01. The sequence continues at coordinate 11,224 of JABDPL010000053.1, forward strand.
CGATTTCAATGGCTTAAAAATCTGCCCTGATGTAAGTGCCTTTTTTTCTGATCGGCCTTTGTCAATTTGGTAAAAGGGGTATTGCTGCATAAAGATCTTCAGGACATTTGAACGTAATACGTCATGACAATCGGCAATGGCTTCTATCCCGATATGATTGAGGTCTCTTGAGAGTTTCCAGAGCCCGAACAATCCTTTGTGCCGGTCTTTGAGGTCAATTTCAAAGACCGAGACTTTTTGCAGGTCATCAAAAAGCGGTTTAAAAAAGGGGCGCGTTAAAATCGTGATTTTCAGCTCAGGATATGCAGAGGATAATGCCCTTATAACGGGAACCAGCATAGCTACGTCGCCCATAGCTGATAACCGAATTACAAGAATGTGCTTGAAGGGCAGGCTCATGAGTCCCGGCAGGTCAGAGACCTGATTATTTCTGACCTCTTAAGACGGGGTTTAATTCCTCGTCATTATACATCTTCATTTGTTTGTAGACCTTCATGTATTTCCGGCCGGTCTCAATGTCATGCAAGAGATCGTCTATGGCTGTTGAAAGATCTTTGCGTTGTTCCAATAGCACATTCAGCTTTTTCTGACAGGCCGCCTTGTGAGAATCCGATGCATTTTCCCTCGTGGTTTCCAGACGCATATGATATATCTTTAGAGCCAGTATAGACAGGCGATCTATGGCCCAGGCCGGGCTCTCTGAATTTACTTTGGCACCAGGCTGGACTGTTACATCTTTGTATTTGTCAAGAAAATAGCTGTCGATATATTCCACCGTATCGGTACGGTCCTGATTAGAGGCATCTATTTTCCGCTTGAGTTCAAGAGCGGCAACAGGATCAATATTCGGGTCACGGATAATATCCTCATAGGCCCACTGAACGGAGTCGATCCAGCATTTTCTATATAGCAGATGCCCTATCAAATCCTCATCCCTGTCGTAAATATTCGAGAAGGCTTGGTCAACACTGTTCAATACCTTGTAATTATCAATTGCTTCTTTAAAAATAGCATTGGCTTTATCTGAAAACATTCCCTATAGTATTTGACCACAAAGATACTTCTAAATAATTAACTTTACATGAACTAATAGCCGCAGATGGATGTTCATGTCATATCGAAACACGATTCAATTCTGAATACATATTTGTATGAACTTCGGAATCAAGAACTACAGAAAAACAGGATGAGATTCCGAAAGAATATTGAACGCATGACTCAAATTTTATGCTATGAGATGAGTAAATCCCTGGTTTATAAATCAAAGGCGGTCAAGACCGAATTGGGAAATACATTCATCGACCTACCGGTTCAGGACCTGGTCATATGTTCCGTCTTAAGGGCCGGATTGAGCATGCATCACATGGCATTAGACTATTTTGACCAGGCCGATAACGCTTTTATTTCAGCCTATCGGAAACATGATCCTGGCGACCATTCCAAATTCGAAATCATCATTGAATATCTCGCCTGTCCTGATCTCAATAATAAAACGCTTCTGCTGATAGACCCCATGCTTGCCAGCGGAAAATCACTCACCATGGCATATCAGGCCTTACAGCATTATGGTGAGCCAAAACAGATACGGATAATCAGTTTGATCGCAGCCCAGGCCGGTGTAGATTATGTTGACGCTAATTTCCCTGAGCATGCCGAATTATGGCTGGCTGCTCTGGACCCCGAATTGAATGATTACGGCTATATTGTTCCAGGCCTGGGTGATGCAGGTGATTTGGCTTTCGGTGAAAAACTACAACATTAAACTCGCGACCGGGGTCAGTATCAACAGCCATACAAAGACTTCAGCAAACCAATGTTCAGATAGGCCTTCAAGGTAGTTCGTCATGATCAAGGCCCAGGGACAGAACAAGAAGATGAATTCACCACCTTCCTTCAGTGGCGCACTTAAAATTACGATCACAGCAACAAAGGCATTGAATAGCACCAATAAATGCGTGGGTTTTGATGTCTTGAGTTTTTCAGCAAAACTCTTTACATAAAAAAAGCCAGCCCAAAGACCAAGAGAGAACAGCATGGTAAGAGCAATTATTATTTTAAGGTTATTATATGCAGAGAAATCGTAATTGGGCGCTTTGATTTCGGGATAAAAATAGTCGAATGTTCCATGGAATATTATGGATAGGCTTGTAGCGACAACAACGACGGATGAAAATCCCAATAACGGAATGATCCAGTCATTGATTTTCGATATTCTGAACAGAAACATAGCTGCAAAAACCAATCCGAAGAAAAAGATGGAACCGATATAAAAAAAGGAGGCAACAGCGACCCAAAACCCAGCATCGAACAGCTTTTTTTTAATTCTGCGATTACTTTTCAGACTAAACAACCTGCGTAATGCGAGTATGATGAACAAATTCGCAAGCAGTATATTATCTGCCATCAAAGTTTCCGGGATCATGGCTATAAAAAGTGTGTAGAACAATAGCTTATAGCCATTTTTCAAGGTAAGGGCGTTCTTTGAGGCGAAGAATGAAAAAACCGTCAAAGCCATAAACACCACCAGGAACATAAATACCTCCCTGATCCACCAGCCCGGCATCAGGTCTGAAGACGAACTAATATGCCGCATAAGGATATAAAGAACCAGGATGATAGCTGTTACCAGCACAAGCTGAATGGGTCTTGAGGTGCTAAAAAATCTTGTAATCATCCAAAGAGTTCGTATATTCGCATCATAAATATAAGATTATACCATGAAAGACTTCTTTTATGCCATCGAGGACTTATTTGTTGACATTCTGTTTATTCCTTTTGATGCGTTGAGGGCCCTAGAACTTGACAACTGGTGGGGCTCTAATATCATGTCATGGTTATTTCTTCTGATTGGATCAGCTGCATTTTTGTACTGGATGAAGCAATTGAAAAACGCCAATGACAATAACGAGGAAGATAAGTCAGTGACCGCACACTCTTACCTATAGGTCAAACCCGATATCCTTCCTGAAATACATCCCTTCAAAACGAATTTGATCGATGGCTTGATACGAGTTCCTGATGGCATCATCATGGGTATCTCCGTATGAGGTTATGGCCATCACCCGCCCTCCCGAGGTTACGATATTATTGTTTTCGGATATGGCGGCACCAGCATGAAACTTTAAAGCGTCTGTATGCTCATCAAGCCCCGTTATGATCTTTCCTTTTTCATATTGCTCAGGATACCCCCCCGAGACCAACATTATGGTTGCAGCGGCCCTGGTATCAACTTCAATCTTTTGATCCTGCAAGCTGCCATCATTCAAGGCCAGGAATAATTCCATAAGATCATTCTTAAGACGAGGTAATACAACCTCTGTTTCCGGATCACCCATCCTGACATTATATTCTATGACATACGGATCCGGGCCAACCTTGATAAGTCCGATAAAAACAAATCCTTTATACGGTATTCCCTCCTGATTCAATCCGGAAATCGTGGGTTTTATAATGCGCTCTTCCACCGATCTTAGAAAAT
>JABDPL010000309.1 GCA_013042825.1 Flavobacteriaceae bacterium
AACTGGAAGCAGGCTGATGCGCCCTGGTCATTTAAATTCCAGAGATGGATTCTTGAACGTCAGAATAGAAAAGTAACTATCAATGGCAACTGGCCCGGCCAACCCGAGCATTGTCTGACATTTGATAATCCATGTCTGACTGAATCTGAAATTGCAGCAGGGAAACTTGCACGAGCCGATGCATCTAAGTTTAATGATCCAATCGATTTCTGCTTCGTAGGCCGACTTGAAGATGCAAAAGGTGTAGATATCATTATTGATGCATTCCTTAATCTTGAACCTGAAAGTGGAGCCACTGTTGGAACCATGCATTTCGTTGGTGATGGTGTAAAAAGACCAGAATATGAAGATCGGACAAAAGATTCTGGCATAAAGTTTAAGTTTCATGGATGGCTACCCAGGGAAGGTGTTCATGATATTTTTAAACGGTCGTCTGCAATTCTTTTACCTTCGGCTTCGGAAGGCTTTCCTAAAGTAATCCCTGAAGCCAAAAACTATGGCTGTGTGCCTATCATTTCAAAAATTAAATCTTTGATTCCCATCATATCTGATGGCGAAAATGGATTTATCCTGAAGGATCGCACAGCTGATCAACTTATTCATGTTTTGAATAGTTTTTTATCAATGACCGAAGGAGCTAAGGCAAAAATGGTTGAATTTACTGATGAAGACATTGTTCGCTATACTTACAAGTTTTATAATAACCGTATAATGGATGAAATAATAGGAGATTAAGCGCCTTATTTAATCCGTTTCATTATTTTTAGACAGCTATTAATTCAATTTATTGAATGACATTCAAAAAATTAGTTTGGGCATTAAAACGTCATCCATTTCTTTATAGAACGCGGTTTAAATTGTTGTCAAGGTATTCAACTGAAGCAAAGATTGAAGAGAAATGCTATAACACCTTAAACAAGAAGAAAGACCTTCCTGAATTGTTTCACCAAACTAATTTGTTAATTTTTCCTGATGGACGACCGGATAGTGACTGGGATACCGTCTGTGCTATAACCTCCTGGATGATTCGGAATATAAAAGGTGGTTCGGGATTAAGTATTTCATCAGCTGAAGCACTGGTTAAAATGATGAATGGAGAAGGAGGTGTTTGTAGCGATAAGGTCCAGGTTTTTAATAATTTCTGTGTGGTTAATGATCTGAAGGTACGTGAATGGGGCTCTACCCGTATCCCTTTTAATAAGAATTTCGGTGGCCATTCTTTTAATGAAGTGTATTGTAAAGAACTAAATAAATGGGTGTTTATTGATGTATCCTATGGTTTATATTTCAGCTTAGAAAATCAGCTGTTATCGGTATTGGAATTATCCTCGAATATAAAAGCAGGTAATACGGTAGAATTGATGTTTGTTGATGATTCATTGCATATTAAGGAACGAATTATCAATAGAATCTATTATCATGAAGACACCACACCATTTTTGATCTGTAATTATTCCAATCGGTTGTATGATTGGTTTTTAAAGAGATTAACACCAATTTTACCTGTTTTCGTTATTCATTTTCTTATTTTTTTAATTGGAAGAAGTTATTATTATTTATTTCTAACACAAGAATATGATTGATAATCAGTTAATTAAATTGGATAATGTTATTTATAAAAGAAAATAAACTTGTATATCTTTACCTCGATCTATCAAAACAAGGCCTAATTGAATCTTAATTTTACATACCTGGGTGCAGTCGGTCTGCATATTCTCATGGGAATAATCATAAACCTGAATGAGAGTACGTCCAAGATTTTCTTTTTCATTGCCTTGGGATATTTTACCTATCGAATTATTGTTTCAAAAAAGGATAAGAAGACCATTGAAATTTTAAGGGCCTGTGCATATTTTGTAGGCGCTGAGGTGTTATTTCGAATGACCAAGGGGTCAATTTCTTATGAAGCTTCAAAATATCTGGTCATTGTGTTTATGATTATGGGAATGTTTTATAAGGGCGTTTCAGGAAGAGGATACCCTTATTTCCTTTACCTCATGCTCTTGGTGCCATCGATCTTTGTTGCATCCACAACCCTCAGTTTTGATGCTAACTTCAGGACGAACATAGCATTTGTTCTCAGCGGTCCGATTTGTCTGGGTATGGCTTCATTATTCTGTTATGGTAAACGTATTACCCCAAAAGAGATCACTTCTGTTCTTTTATATATGGTATTGCCAATAATTGCACTCACAGCATATATTTATCTGTACAATCCGTCCATTAAAGATGTATTGTCTAATACAATGTCTAACCGGGAAGCTTCCGGAGGTTGGGGTCCGAATCAGGTAGCAACAGCTCTCGGTCTGGGAATTATTATTTTAACCATGCGAGTATTTTTAAATTCGCCAACCTTGCTGTTGAAAATTGTGAACTCTATCTTGTTGGCATTGATGGGCTACCGGGCAATTGTAACCTTTAGCAGGGGAGGAGTATTCGCTGCCATTATTACCATTGCCGTTTTTCTTTTCATATTTTTCCTCAGTAGTAACTATAAGCAAAAAAGTAAAATCATTTTAATGAGTCTTTTATTGGCTTTTGTTCTGGCCGGAACCTGGGTCATAAGTTCTCAGCAAACAAGAGGTTATATAGATTTGCGATATGCAAATAAGGATCATTTGGGAAGAGAAAAAGGTGACCTCACAACTGGACGAAAAGAGTTATTCTTGAAAGAGCTTGAGGGATTTATGCAACAACCTTTTCTTGGAATCGGATCGAGCAGGGCCAAAGATCAGCGAATTGAGATCGAAGGACAAGGTGTAACCTCTCATAGTGAGGTAAGCCGCACCTTAGCTGAACATGGGATTTTAGGCATTGTTGTCCTATTGATACTAATCTTTAAACCATTGGAACTTACAAAGTATAATTCAATTAATTATTTCTTTTATGCGTTTTTATGTTTCTGGTTTTTAACGGTAAATCACTCCTCCATGCGAATCGCAGCACCAGCCTTTGTGTATGCTTTGGCCTTACTAAATGTCAGATATGAAAAACCTCCTGTACATAGGGAACGCCTTGTCTAGTCATGGTAATACCATAACTTCCATCGAAACTCTAAGCAAAAAACTGTCTGCTTATTATAAGATTAAAACGGCCTCAACCAAGAAAAATAAGGTTTTCAGATTATTGGATATGATGTACATAGTATTCAGGAATCGCTCATGGGCCGACATGGTACTTATCGATACATATAGTACCCTGAATTTTTATTATGCTTTTGCGGTAAGTCAGCTATGCCGCATATTGGGGATAAAGTATATTTCATTTCTGAAAGGTGGGAACCTTGAGCATCGGTTAAAGAATAATAAATTTCTTTCAAAATTGATGTTTAAGCATGCCTATCTGCTAATTGCACCCTCATATTTCTTGATGGATTTGTTTGAAGAATATGGCTATAATAAATTGATTTGTATTCCAAACACCATCGAAATTAAAGATTATGACTATAAGGAGGCTGATCTGGATACGATCAGGTTGCTTTGGGTTAGATCATTATCAAAAATTTATAACCCGGAAATGGCTGTAGAGGTACTTGACGCCATTATAAAATTGGGCTTCAAGGCCGAGTTATGTATGGTAGGACCCGATAAAGATGGGAGTATGGGTCGGGTAAAAAACCTGGCCGACAGCAAGAATGTGCAGGTTAAGTTCACTGGGAACCTGACCCGTGAGGAATGGAGATCACTTTCAGAAAAGTATAATATTTTTATAAATACAACTGACTTCGATAATACACCGGTAAGTGTAATGGAAGCTATGGCCCTTGGCCTTCCGGTAGTTTCAACCAATGTAGGAGGTCTCCCATATCTTATTCAAGACCACTACGATGGCATGTTGGTGAAAAAGGCTGATGTTAACGGAATGGTCCTTGCGATTCTAAATCTATATCACAATCCGGAAATGGCGAGAAAAATATCCAGACAAGCAAGAATTAAAGTGGAACAGTTTGATTGGGAAATCATAAAAGAGCAGCGGTCGGAAATTTTAGCCTAATTTTACAATACTTTATTTCTATCAACCACAACC
>JABDPL010000310.1 GCA_013042825.1 Flavobacteriaceae bacterium
AAGGTTTGGACAGCATCGTATTGGAGAAACTCGGACTCCAGAGTGCTGCCCCTGACCTTCAAAGTTGGAATGAATTTCTAAGCAGGCATAAAAATCCGAAAAATGAGGTCACCATCGGACTTATCGGTAAATATGTAGAACTTCAGGATTCCTATAAATCAATACTTGAATCCTTTATTCATGCAGGTGCGGCGAATGAGGTCAGGGTTAATGTTGAGACCATTCATTCAGAATATCTGAGCAAGGAGAACATCAAACTGAAATTGTCACATCTTGACGGTGTGCTGGTTGCTCCCGGTTTTGGTGAACGCGGAATAGAAGGCAAGATAGAGGCGGTACGTTATGTAAGAGAACATAATATTCCGTTTTTTGGTATTTGCCTTGGCATGCAGATGGCGGTTATCGAATTCGCACGAAATGTTCTGCGATTGAAGGGTGCTAATTCCACAGAAATGGATGATAATGTTGCCCATCCGGTAATAGACCTCATGGAGGAGCAAAAAGCTGTTACACATAAAGGCGGTACCATGCGACTTGGTGCATGGACCTGTGCTCTGAAGGAAGATAGTATTGCATACAAGGTTTATAGCACAAATAAGATTTCCGAGCGCCATCGGCACAGGTATGAATATAATGAAGTCTACAGGGAACAGATCGAGGCAGCTGGAATGATCGCCTCCGGAATAAATCCCGATACCGGACTTGTGGAAATCGTCGAATTGCCCGCACATCCGTGGTTTGTTGGGGTACAATACCATCCCGAATATAAAAGCACGGTGTCAAACCCCCACCCGCTGTTTGTTGCATTTGTGAATGCTGCCCTTGTATATTCCGAATTGAAAACTAATGCCACTATGGCATAACGGGTAATGTGGATGAATTTTTGATTAAGAGATAGGGTTGCCTTGGGATAACCAACAGCAAATTCACACTACCAATCATTAGAACATAAATGGAAGAAAAGAAATTAGATATAAATTCGATAATAGGCTTTGTCCTGATATTCCTGATATTGATCTGGATGTTATACCAGAATCAGCCTACACCGGAAGAAATTGAAGCCGCTGAAAAAGAAAAGCAGGAGCAGGTTGAAGAACCCCAGGATGAAAAGCAGGAAGCTGATGTAATTCAAACCGAGCCGATCGATTATACCGCGACAGCAGCTACAGACTCATTGCAACTGGAGCAAATGAAGAGTCAGCTTGGGGCATTTGCCTATTCCGCAACATTGCCCTCTGCAGCCGATGATTTTACCGTTCTCGAAAACGATCTCCTGGCGTTAAAGATCAGTAACAAAGGTGGATTTATTTCAGAAGTACATCTTAAGGAATTTGTTGATCATGATTCGGTTCCCATATTTCTGGTAAGGGATAACAATGCCGACTTCAATATTAACTTCGGAACCACCGACAACCGTATCATGAACACCCGGGATCTTTTCTTTGAACCGGAATTGACCACCTCCGGTGACAATCAGGTCCTGACCATGCGACTTAAGAGTTCAGATGATCGCTTCCTCGAGTATCGCTATGAGATGAAACCGGATGATTATTTGCTTGGCTTCGACATAAGGTCTCAGGGATTGAATCAGGTTATCAACAGCTCCCGCGAGATCAATTTAGACTGGGTTCAGAAAGGATACCGACATGCAAAAAGTATTTCTTATGAAAATCGATATACCCGGCTGACCTATGGTCATGAAGGCGATAAAGTGTCAAAACTGGCGCAAATGTCTGATGATGATGAAGTGGAGGAAGATTTAGAATGGATCTCTTTCCGCCAGCATTTCTTTAGTTCCATACTTGTTCCGGATCAAACCTTTGCTACTGCGGAATTAGCTTCAAAAGACCTTGTAGAGGATGAGGATATCGACACGCTTTATACCAAAAGCTTTGCGGCACGGGTCCCACTGCAGTTAAACGGAGGGGAGCTTAATTCCGGTATGAGCCTATATTACGGTCCTACCGATCACAGGGTACTCAAGAATTATGAAAAGAACCTGGCGGATAGTATTCCGTTTGGCTGGGGTATTTTCGGTTGGATCAATAAATCGATATTTATTCCCCTGTTCGCTTTCTTAAGTTCCATCTTACCTTATGGTATCGCGATAATTGTAATGACCATTGTGGTTAGGATCGTTCTATCTCCGGTATTGTACAAGTCTTATTTATCTCAGGCTAAGATGAGGATCCTGAAACCTGAGATAACCGAGATAAACGAAAAGTTCAAGGATAATCCGATGAAGCGGCAACAGGAAACCATGTCGCTTTACAGTCGGGCCGGAGCCAGCCCGATGAGCGGTTGCTTGCCGGCTCTTTTGCAATTACCTGTGTTCTATGCCCTATTCATGTTCTTTCCAACGGCTTTTGACCTCAGGCAAAGGAGTTTTTTATGGGCAGAGGATCTCTCTTCATACGATACCATTGCGGAATTGCCTTTCAGAATACCATTTTATGGGGACCATGTGAGTTTGTTTCCAATTCTGGCAGCAGTTGCGATTTTCTTTTATATGAAAATGACAACCGGACAGCAGATGACGGCTCAACCTACACAGGAGGGTATGCCCGATATGGGAAAAATGATGAAATATATGATCTATTTCTCACCGATACTGATGTTGATCTTCTTTAACAACTACGCCAGTGGTCTGAGTTTGTATTATTTTATCTCCAACCTGATCACTATAGGAATTATGTTAGTGATTAAAGGATATATACTCGATGAGGATAAAATCCATGCTACTATACAGGAAAAGAAGAAACGGCCGAAAAAACAAAATCGTTTCCAACGCAAGATGAAGGAAATGATGGAGCAGGCCGAACAGCAAAAGCAACTTCAACAGAACAAGAAGAAATAAGAAAAGCCTTCCGTTACGGAAGGCTTTTCTTTGCTATTAATCTAATTTCAATTTATAATGGCGGTAAAATCACTTTATCAACTTCGTGAATTACACCGTTCAAAGCCTGAATATCAGTAGCTGTTATATTCGAAACGCGATCGTTTGCATCTATAACCTGAGGACCGGCATCAAGTGAAATGGTTATATCACCACCAAGCGTTCCTACCGTTTGACCTTGCTGCAGGTCAGACGCGCGAACGTTAGCCATGGCAACAGCGTGCATATCTAATGTAGCCTTTAAGGTAGGCTCAGGAATATCGTCAAGAGTTGCTACCTGTAGTTCTGTCAACAGGTCACCGAAGGCCGTATTGTCTGGAGCGAATACAGTGAATGGTGCTGGTGATGTTCCGTTAGGAATTGATAATGTAGTCACATAATCAAAGGTCAGGTCCTGACGTGTTAAGGCGGCTGTGAGCGTAGAGAAGTTTGGATCAGCGGTAACAAATGTTACTACAGTAGGAAGGCCGATTACGGCATCAACTACGTGTACAACTCCGTTTGAAGCACCCACATCTGGAGTAGTAACCGTGGCACCACCATTGAATTGTACACCGCTCGATGTGTTGTAATATAAGCTTAAGATATCACCGTCGGCGTTTGTAGCGTTCGTATTGGTATAACCAGCTCCGGCATTTAAAAGCACACCAGAACCAACCTGGCCGTTTAATACGTGGTTCTTTAAAACGTTGGTAAGAAGATCAACGGGTACTGCTTCAAGGTTTGCGAATCCGTTATCCTGCAGGAACGCATCAAATGCTGCATTGGTTGGAGCAAGAACAGTGAACTGGCCACCGCTCAAGAGGCCAACAAGATCTTCGTTGGCAAGTAGTAATGCATCTACAAGAGTGGAGAGATCAGGATTAGCCTGGGCTAACTCTACAATTGTCGGATCTGGGTCAGGGGTATTGTCGTCATCATTGTTGCATGAAAGGACTAAGGCTGATAAGAAAAGTAAAGGGATGAATTTTTTCAGGTTAAAAATAAATTTCATTTTTTTGAGTTTTTATGTTACGTTGTCAAAACTAAATTAAAGTCCAAATAAAATGTTTAAGTTTATGTTAAAATGATTGAACAAAAATTGATATTTAGTCTTTCGTTAACATTTCTTGCCTGTCTGGCCTTTTCTCAGGTGACCCTGAATCGATTTGATAGTGACGGTAAAAGGCATGGTAAATGGGCCAAAACCTTTGACAACAGTGAACAACTGCGCTATGAAGGACAGTTTGAACATGGTAAGGAAGTGGGGGAGTTCAAATTCTATCAGATGATCGGTAAGGTGAGTAAACTTGCAGCGGTAAAAGAATTCAATCCCGATAACAACAATGCTAAGGTCAGATTCATTTCACTGAGAGGTAAAACCATTAGTGAAGGTATGATGAACGGCAAGAAATATATCGGTGAATGGCGCTATTATCATAAGAATTCTGATCGATTGATGACAGTTGAGCATTATAACGAAGACGGGCAATTAGATGGGAAACGATTGGTTTATTATAATAATGGTCAGCTGGCAGAAGAATTGAACTTTATCAAAGGCAAGCTGGAAGGTACATCGAATTATTACACCATGGCAGGAGTATTGATGAAACGTTACCACTATGAGAATAACGAGCTTCACGGTTTGTCTGAGCATTTTGATGAGGAAGGCAACCTTCAAATAAAGGGGCGTTACAAGCGGGGGAAGAAAGATGGCGTTTGGACCTATTATAAGAATGGGGAAGTATGGGAGGAGAAGGATTTTTCATATGTCCCGAAATACAGATCCAAAAACTAGGAAAAAAGCAATTAAATTAAGACACGGGCAGGTTCATCAGGACTTGCCTTTTTTTATTCGTAATTTTGCTGCTGATTTTAATAATATAATCGACAAATCCATAAAATAAGTTGATGAAACGTGTAATTGTCGGACTTTCAGGAGGCGTAGACTCAAGTGTTGCTGCTTATCTGTTGAAGGAGCAGGGTTATGAGGTTATCGGTCTGTTTATGAAAAACTGGCATGATGATACGGTTACCATCTCAGATGAATGTCCGTGGCTTGACGACAGTAATGATGCCATGCTGGTAGCAGATAAACTCGGTATCCCGTTTCAAACGGTTGACTTAAGCACCGAATACAAAGAGCGTATCGTAGACTATATGTTCAACGAGTATGAGCAGGGCCGTACGCCAAATCCAGATGTGTTATGTAACCGCGAGATCAAATTTGATGTGTTTCTGAAAATAGCTGAAAATCTAGGTGCAGATTATGTAGCTACAGGACATTACTGCAGAAAGGCTAAAGTCGTAAGCGATGGTAAAACCTATTACAGCTTACTGGCCGGTATCGATAAAAACAAGGACCAAGCCTATTTTCTTTGTCAGTTATCCCAGCAGCAATTGCAGAAAGCTTTATTCCCTGTAGGAGAATTGACCAAGCCGGAGGTTCGCGAGATCGCTTCTTCACTGGGACTGGTTACCGCCGGAAAAAAAGACAGCCAGGGCTTGTGCTTCGTGGGAAAGGTGAGGCTGCCTGATTTTCTGCAACAGCAACTGAAACCCAAAGAAGGCCTGATAGTAGAAATTCCGAAGGAAAATATCCTATACAAACAACCCGAGCCCGAATTTAATTCTGAGGAGGAAGAGCTGCAATACATGGCCAGGAAGATCGAATATGCTGAAAATGACGGCAAGGTAGTGGGTAAACATCAGGGCGCTCATTTTTTTACCATAGGGCAGAGGAAGGGTTTGGCTGTTGGTGGAACACCGGAACCCTTGTTCGTGATTCATACCGATGTTGATACGAATGTTATTTACACCGGGCAGGGTGATAAACATCCGGGACTATTTAAAAAAGCGCTGTTTGTTGAAGAGGATGAATTGCATTGGGTGAGACCCGACCTGGCATTAAAACCCGGTGAATCTATGAAAGTAAAGGCACGGATAAGATATAGGCAACCCCTTCAAAAAGCCGCGCTTCATAAGGTGAAAACCGGATTGTATGTGGCCTTCGATACCCAACAACCGGCTGTTACACAGGGACAATTCGTCGCCTGGTATTTAGAGGATGAATTAGTAGGTTCTGGAGTAATTTCTTAACTTGCGGAGAAACAGGCTTGAAAAATGAGAAAGAAGTTACTCTTCATTATAGCTTTGTTGTTTCAGCTCCAGATTTATGCCCAGGTCGAGGATGCGTGGGTCTATTTTAATGACAAGGAGAATGTAACCCAGGCTATATCTAACCCCATAAGTATTTTAACGCAACAGGCAATCGACCGCAAGGCCGCCCATGGTATACCTATTGATTTCAGGGATGTGCCGGTTAATGAAAGCTATATTACCCAACTAAAGAATGCGGCAGGGATTTCGGTATGGGCAAAATCGAAATGGTTCAATGCCGTTCATGTTCGAGGCACCCAATCTGATATCGATGCCCTGCTTAACCTCAGTTTTGTTGATCAGATAGAATACGCCAATGGTGATCTGAATACAAGCAGGCGACCGGGCCCGACAGCGAATAAATTCGAAATTGAATCTACCCGGATAAACTTCAATTATGGGAATACACAGAACCAGGTTGAAATGCTGAACCTGCATCTGTTACATCAGTCTGATTACACAGGCGATGGTATTGTCATCGCGGTGCTCGATTCCGGATTCCCGGGTGTTAATACAATTTCTGCCTTTCAGCGATTAAGGGATGCAGGCGATCTATTAGACGGCTATGATTTTGTTGACCGTGATCCCGATGTATATGCTTTTGCGTCAAATGATCATGGTACCCGTGTACTGAGTACCATGGCGGCTTATGTCGAGGATCAGTTCGTAGGGACCGCTCCCGATGCCAGCTACTATTTATTCCGGACTGAAGACGTTTTCAGTGAGAATCCTGTTGAAGAGAGTTACTGGGTTGAGGCCGCCGAGCGAGCCGACAGCCTGGGAGTGGATATAATCAATACCTCTCTGGGATATAAATCTTATGACGATCCCGATTATACATATAGTTCTGCTGATATGAATGGGCAGACCGCTTTTATATCCAGGGGAGCCGGAATTGCTTCTGAAAAAGGAATGCTCCTGGTAAACTCGGCCGGGAATTCTGGTGCAAGTGGTGTTAATGCACCGGCTGACTCACCCGATGTATTTAGTATTGGAGCTGTCGATCAGAATGGGATGTACGCATCATTCAGTTCACAGGGTAATACCTTTCAGCCTTCTCATAAACCCGATGTTATGGCAAGAGGGGCTTCAAGTTCAATCATAAATTCGGGAGGAGGTATCAGCCAGAATAACGGGACGTCCTTCAGTTCACCTATCCTAGCCGGTGGAGTGGCCTGCCTGATGCAGGCGGTACCTGACCTCAACGCTTCGGAAATTAAACAGATCATCAGAGAATCTTCATCCCAATATAACTTCCCCGATTATCTCATGGGTTATGGTATTCCCGATTTCGACCTCGCGTTGAATAATGCGTTATCCCTTATAGATTCGGTAGAAGTTGATTTAAGGATCTATCCCAATCCTGTTGTTGACCGTTTGAATTTTATCTTTCCTCCCGACACCGAAAGTGTTCAAGTGTATATCTTTGATGCCCTGGGGAAAGTTATCATTGATGAAACTATTCAAGCTGAGAGTCCGTCGATCAACCTCTCGTCATTATCCAGCGGAATTTACTTATCACGCATGGAATCGGGACAGGAATCAAAAATCTTTAAACTCATCAAGGAGTGAATGACTAACCGGATCAAAGACCTGTTCAAGATCGATCATCCTATAATTCAGGCCGGCATGATCTGGAACAGCGGCTGGCGACTGGCGTCTGCCGCGAGTAATGCCGGTATACTCGGACTTATAGGCGCGGGATCGATGTACCCGGATGTTCTACGGGAGCATATTCAGAAATGTAAATTTACGACTTCAAACCCCTTTGGTGTTAACGTTCCCATGTTATATCCGGAGATCGATAAGATCATGGACATCATAGCCGAAGAAGATGTAAAAATTGTTTTTACCTCTGCAGGAAATCCAAAGACCTGGACCTCTTGGTTAAAGGAACGCGGGATAACCGTTGTTCATGTGGTGAGCAGTGTGAAGTTCGCTTTAAAGGCTCAGGATGCAGGGGTTGATGCCATAGTTGCTGAGGGTTTTGAAGCTGGCGGTCATAACGGCCGGGAGGAAACAACCACACTTACGCTGATTCCCATGGTGCGTGAAAAAATCGAAATACCACTGATTGCTGCCGGAGGTATTGCAAGCGGTCGAGCCATGCTGGCAGCCATGGTACTGGGAGCGGATGGTGTTCAAATCGGAAGCCGTTTCGTAGCGAGTGAAGAATCATCGGCACATATTGCTTTTAAAAAGGCGGTTGTTGATGCCAGCGAGGGAGATACCCAGCTTACCTTAAAGGAACTGGCACCGGTGCGATTGATCAAGAATAAATTTTATAACGACCTTCAGGACCTGTATCAGAAAGGCCCCTCTGTAGAGGAGCTAAAAGCATTGCTGGGCCGTGCCCGGGCCAAGCGAGGCATGTTCGAGGGGGACCTCGAGGAAGGCGAACTTGAAATAGGCCAGGTTTCAGGACTTATTCATGAAATCAAACCGGCGAGGGAGATCGTTGCCCATTTGATCAGTGAGTTTGAGCAGGCAAAACAAGACGTACAAAAGCTGTAATTTATGGAGAGACGTGAAGAGCAATTAAAGGCCTTTGACCGGTTGTTAACCATAATGGATGAATTGCGGGAGCAATGTCCCTGGGACAAAAAACAGACCATGCAGTCTCTTCGGCATTTGACTATAGAGGAGACTTACGAATTAGGAGATGCTATTCTTGAAAACGATCTTCAGGAGATAAAAAAGGAATTGGGCGATCTGTTGTTGCATATCGTTTTCTATGCACGAATTGGAAGTGAGACCGACGATTTTGATATAGCCGACGTATGCAATACCATTTGTGACAAGTTGATCGATCGCCACCCCCATGTTTATGGTGATGTTGAAGTGGCAGATGAAGATGAGGTGAAGCAAAACTGGGAAAAACTAAAGCTCAAGGAAGGAAAAACAAGCGTTCTGCAGGGTGTTCCAGCCGGTTTACCCGCATTGGTGAAAGCCAATCGCATTCAGGATAAGGTTTCGGGGGTTGGTTTTGACTGGGAAAAACCGGAGCAGGTGCTTGAAAAGGTCAAGGAAGAGCTAATGGAATTCGAGCATGAGATCTCTAAAGGAGAATCCGATGCGATTGAAAGTGAATTTGGCGATGTACTGTTTTCGCTGGTCAACTATGCGAGGTTCCTGAAGATCAACCCGGAAAATGCACTCGAACGCACAAATAAAAAATTCTCATTGCGCTTTAAATATCTGGAACGAAAAGCAGCCGAATCGAATAAATCACTTCATGAGATGAGCCTGGCTGAAATGGACAAATTCTGGGAAGAAGCAAAAAATCAATAATTTTTAAGAGTTAGGACATCCAAATCCTTTAACCCGTCCGTATATTAAATACAATCTTAGTCTGATTTAAGCGGTAAAAGATTAAGAAGGTAGTTTTATTTAGTTTAGTTAGGGGTCAAGTCCTGCCTGCAATGTAGGTGGGATTTGATTTTTAATAGAACTTCTTTATCCGTTTAAGTTTCTGTTTGAGTATCTCAAGATGATCTTTGTGCTTGTCGATCTTATTCTGGACTTCAACCACCACGGGATTATCATCTTTCACATTGGAGAAAAATTGAAGATTGTTCTCCAACTGATTGATTTCAGCCTTAACCTCGTCAATGCGTTTCCTGATAAAATTATGCTCGCTGTTCATCGCATTTCTGTCATCGGTTTGGGCGATCGATTCAAGCTTACTGTCATATTTCAGTAGTTCGATCTCTGAGGGATCGGCATCTAACTTATTGTACAAGGCATTGATGGCCTTATTAAATTTTCCTTCTATATAGTATTTCTTGTAAGGAACCTTGCCCAGAGTTTTCCAGTTCTCTATCTGTTGCTTGATGATTTTCAGACCTTCATCCAATTCCTTGCCCAGTTCAAGTGTTTTGAGTGCTTCCAGGGCAGCTACTTTTCGGTCATAGGCTTCATTATCTTCTTTATTTGCCTCATTCCGCTGAGCATGTAATCGATTGAAATAATGATTACAGGCATTCTTGAATTCCTTCCAGATCTTATCGCTCTCCCGCCTGGGGACATGCCCTATGGCCTTCCAATCCTTTTGAATTTTTTTCATGATTGGTGTGACCGATTCAAAATCATCACTGTCTTTCTTCTCCTCTGCGATCTTAATAAGTTCGAGTTTCTTGTTCAGATTTTCGTATTGCTCTTTTTTAAGACTCTTGTAGAAGAGGTTCTTTTTTCGATTAAATGCTCGTACCGATTCCTTGAATTTGGCCCATGTTGCCTCATTCACCTTTATCGGTACCTTCCCTGCATTGAAAAACTGCTGTCTCAGATTCTCAACCTTTTTAATCTTATTCTGCCAGGATTGATGATTGTTGGATTCATCGGCGGTTATGGCAAGGATATTATCTATGATTTCTTGTTTTACCTCAAGATTCTTGAGATAGGCTTCATCCATTTTCTGCAGATATTCCTGACGTTTTTCATGAATAGCCTTGGTAGCTGCCCTAAATCGCTCCCACAGCTCTTCCCTGTGCTCTTTAGCAACTGGGCCCAGTTCTTCCTTCCACATCTTATGAAGGGCCTGTAGCTCCCTGAATGAGCGGTTACTGTCGGACTCATGAATCAGTTCTTCCGCGCGTTCGATTATCTTATTTTTCTCCTCGAGATTATGTTTAAAGTCGAGTTCTCTCAAATCCCTGTTGAGATGCAAAAAGTCATAGAAATTCTCGACATGATGATGATAGTTATTCCAAACGTTGTTATAACGATCCCTGGGAATCGGACCGGCATTGCGCCAGCGTTCCTGTAAAGCCTTGAAATGTTTATAGGTGGTGTTGATATTCTCTTCAACATTTAACAAACCCTTTATCTCCTCGATTATCTCCAATCGGTTTTCGAGATTGGCACTAAGGGTTTTCTCCAAATTTTTATAATACTCTTGCCTTTGTTCGCGATAAGTCTTGAATAGGGTGTTGAATTTGGATTTCAGCGGAAAGTCAAAGCGGAAGTCAATTGAATTTCCTCCGGCTTCAAGAAATTCAGCTTTTTTGGATTCCAGTAGTGCGCCGAATTGTTTGTTAAAGGACGATCGTATCAATTCCATTGGACGTTTGAGGAACTGGATCTTCTCCGTTTTAAGAAGGGCTTCCATTTCCTGAATGAGATCTTCCATGCTCATTTTTGAAAAATCCTTTTCTTCCTCCTTATCATCACTGCCTAAATCGCCGTTTTCCGCGGCTTCTGCATTGGCCGAATCTATTTCTTCCAGTGCACCATCGGGTTCAACCTTAGCGGAATCGGAACTTTCATTTTCAGTAGCTTCCGCACTGGTCGAATCTTTTTCTTCATGTACATCATCGGGTTTCACCTTATCGGAATCTGAGCTGTCATTCTCAGCAGCATCTGCTTTGGCCGAATCTGTTTCTTCCTTTACATCACTGGGTTCACCCTTCTCGGTTGTGGATTCTTCCGGAGTGTCTTTTTGTGGTATTTCCGCTTCGCTGGCGGGTAAGGATTCCTGAGGTGAATCTTCTATCCCCGTATTTTCATTTTTCTCAATTCCATCTGCTTCTTGCAGGTTAGCATTCTCAGACATAATAAAACTTTTTGATTTGTCGAAGGCTTGGTCTCATTAAAGATACTAAAACAAAACCAAATTAATAAAAAGAGCTATCCTATTCGAATAACGGTCAGGACATCCATATACTCCAGCTTTTTTCGGCCTGAAATTTAAGCATAGAGAGTCCGTTTATTACAGTTGTGCCGTTTTTTATTCCCTCGCGCATAAAGCCTGTTATTTCAGGGTTATAGACCAGGTCATAGAGCAGATGCCCTGCTTTCAGGTGCTCGTAAGGTATTTCAGGACATCGATCAACATTTGGATAAGTGCCAAGAGGTGTACAATTGATAATGATCTGGTGATCACTGATTATGTTCTTATTCAAATCACTGTAAGTGAGGTATTTATTATGTTTTGACCCCCTTGAAACTGAAGTATAGGGTATTCTCAATTCATCGAGCACATACCGAATGGCTTTTGAAGCGCCTCCTGTCCCCAGGATCAGTGCCCGCTTATGGTAGGGAAGCAGCAGCGGTGTTAGGCTTTCACGAAATCCGAATGCATCGGTATTAAATCCTTTTAATTCGCCATTAGGCAAAAACTTAATGGTGTTTACAGCCCCGATCATTTTTGCCGTAGGGTTCAAATGGTCAAGAAAAGGGATTATCTTTTCCTTATATGGAATGGTAACATTTAAGCCTCTGAGATCCTGATTTGTTTGGATGAATTCACGAAACCCAACGATCGATTCCATATCAAAATTCTCGTAGGTGTGCGACATCCCATGCCGTTCGAATTTTTTACTGAAATAGGAACGCGAGAACGAATAGTCGATATGTTTTCCTAAAAGGCCGAATCTAGACACGCCGCTTCAGAGTTTTCTGTCCGTACAATTCCAGAATAAGGACGATCAAAATTCCAATAATGATATAAATGACGGCCCAAAAGGTGCTTTCCGTGAGTCCGGGCATGAACCGTTCATAGTTTTGAATAATCTTGTTTCCTGTGGAATCCATAAGTATGGTTCCACTCTCGTCTGTAACATATATGGTATCCTTCCAGGGCCAGAGCACGCCAAGCGAACCTATAATGAAGCCCAGTAATAAGGATAAGGTGAGATTGCGGAAATACTTTAAAACATAATTCAGAATATGAGAAAAGGTCACCAGACCTGCTACCGAGCCCAGGGTAAATACTGCCAGAACCTTCAGCATGCGAACGCGTTCAGGTTCATTCAGAAAATCAAAATTTCCTCCGAATACATCAAAAATCGTATCATATAAGGCGTTTACCGAGTCGACGAGCAAAAGCACATAATTGCCCAACAGTATAAGGATAAAGGAACCCGAAAATCCCGGTAGGGTCATTCCGGATACGCTTATCATACCGCAAAAGAAAACAAACCACAGGTTGTCATTTTCCTTAGCCGGGTCGAGGAAACTAATGGCAATGCCTACTATTACCCCAAAGGTCAAACCCAAGAATGTTCCGCGATTCCAGTATTTAAAATCTTTGCTGATGTAGTAGATCGAACCTATCATCATTCCGAAGAATACACTCCATACATATAATTCATAATGCCTTATCAGGTAGTCGAGCAGTTGAGATACACTGAAGTAACTCACGATCATTCCGAAGAATAGCAGTACAAGGAACTGACCATTGATGTATTGATAAAAGCTTTTGAAGCGTCCATTGACCAGGAGCTTGACGGCAGTCCCGTTTAGTTTTTGAAGGGAGTAGATGAACTCTTCATAAAAGCCCGCAACAAACGCAACAACACCGCCCGACACCCCGGGCACCTTATTAGCCGCTCCCATACCAAGGCCTTTGATAACCAGGAAAACCTTGTCGATAAATGTTCTTGCCGTTCTCATGAAGCTATTCAGGTTTTTCCTTGCCCAGCCTTTCGAGTACGGAAATTGTTAAATATCCCACAACCATCATAACAATGGCCATGAGCAACTGG
>JABDPL010000311.1 GCA_013042825.1 Flavobacteriaceae bacterium
GAGGTTGGCCGATTCCTGCCCAATTACCGAACGCTGGCCCAGGAGATCACCCTTTACAACAAGTTTTACGATCTGGTCCTTGCCGTTTGCGCTTAATTTGGAAAGCTTGCAGATACCTTCCTTTATGCAATAAACTCCATTAAGGATCTCCCCTTCCTCGAAGATCAACTCACCTTTCTTGATGAATTTTGAGGTCTTGCAATCAGAAATTCGGACTAACTCCTCCCTTGTCAAGGCTTTCAATGTATTAAATTGCCTAATTATGCATTGTTCGCATTTGCTCATACCAAAATGTAGTGTTAGTCAAAAATAATTAAAAGATGACAATTATCATACTTTAAATAAGTCTAATTAAAAACCTTTGCCCCGGTATTTTGAGCGAATAATGATATGAATCATAAGGCATGTTATCACTGCGGTGATGATTGTGAACAGCACCCTATTATATTTGAGGATAAACCTTTCTGCTGCCAGGGATGCAAAACCGTATACGAGATTTTCACAGCAAATGAACTCGGCTGCTATTATGACCTGCAAAGCTCACCAGGTGCCATTCCTCCAGAAATTGAGGGTAAATATGATTTTCTTGATAATGCGTCCATTGGTGATAAGTTATTGGAATTCAAAGATGATAATCTACAGATTGCAACGCTTTACATCCCGCATATTCACTGCAGCTCCTGTATATGGATACTCGAGAATCTCAATAAGCTGAACGGGGATATCCTGAGCTCACAAGTAAACTTCGGTAAGAAAACCGTTCGCCTGACCTATAAAACAGATGACTTTTCGCTCAGACAGGCAGTAGAATTACTCAGTTCTATCGGTTACGAGCCATATATCAGCCTTGAGAGCTTCGATGGAAAGTCACAGGTCATAGATCGGAAAATCCTTTATAAAATAGGCATCGCCGGATTTGCCTTCGGAAATGTGATGCTGATGTCCTTTCCAGAGTATTTCGAAGTAGGTGAATTCTGGCTGGAACAATACAAGCACACATTCCGCTGGATCATGTTCGCTTTCAGCGTACCGGTTGTTTTCTATGCGGCACAGGATTATTTCATTTCCGCAGTAAAAGGTTTACGGGCAAAACTCCTGAACATCGATGTACCTATTGCCCTGGGAATCTCGGTTTTATTCATAAGAAGTACGGCCGAGATTATCTTCGACCTGGGCTCGGGATTCTTCGATAGCCTGACCGGACTGGTCTTTTTTCTATTGTTAGGAAAATTCTTCCAGCAAAGAACTTATAGCTTCCTATCCTTCGAACGAGATTATAAATCCTATTTCCCTATAGCCGTGACCCGGATTAGCGGTGGAGCGGAAGAACCTATCCAGGTCTATGAAATAAAGGAAGGTGACCGGCTCCTTATAAGAAATCAGGAATTGTTACCGGTTGATGCCATTATGATCAAAGGTGCCGGAATGATAGATTATAGTTTTGTTACAGGTGAATCTGCCCCTGTCTTAAAAAGCTCAGGTGACAAGCTTTATGCGGGTGGCAAACAAATGTCAGGAGTAATCGAGGTCGAGGCCCTGAATTCAGTTGAGCAAAGTTACCTCACACAGCTCTGGAGCAATGATGTTTTCAGCAAGGACAAAAATGCCTTATTTACAAATATCACCAATAAGTTGAGTAAGCACTTTACGATTGTGGTCCTGAGTATTGCGATAATATCAGCTGCGTTCTGGCTTTTAACCGATCCATCGAAGGCCATGAATGTATTTACAGCAGTTCTGATAATAGCGTGTCCCTGCGCCATAGCACTTTCTGCGCCATTTACGTACGGCAACCTGCTGCGCATTTTCGGCCGATTGAAATTCTATTTAAAAAATGCGCAGGTGATCGAGCATCTGTCTCGTATCGACAGTATAATTTTTGATAAAACCGGGACTATTACAGCAAATGATAAGAGCGAAGCGTCATATGAAGGGGAGCATTTAAATGCAGAAGAAGAACAATTGTTGAAAAACACACTCAGAGGCTCAAACCATCCCCTATCTAGATCTTTATATGATCTGCTGGGTGAGCATGATATCGTCACCCTAAATTCATTTGAAGAACAGCCCGGACTTGGAATAGAGGGATCATTGAAGGAAACCTCCATGAAAATCGGCTCAGCCAAATTCGTGGGATATAAACCTGAAACAACCCACTTGAATACAAGTGTATATATCAGTCTGAATGATCGATATAAAGGTAAATTCACCTTTTATAACTCATACAGGAAAGGGCTCTCAAAACTTTTTAATAAGCTCGGAGATGATTACAAGCTCGCTGTACTCTCGGGCGACAATGCCGGGGAACGCGAAAACCTTAGAAAAATCCTGCCAGGACAGACTAAGTTGATCTTCGATCAGAAACCCGAGGACAAACTTGATTACATCGCTTATCACCAGAGTGAAGGATCAAAAATCCTGATGGTTGGTGATGGTCTGAATGATGCTGGGGCTTTAGCTCAAAGCGATGTTGGCATTGCTATTTCAGAGAATATCAATGTATTCTCTCCGGCCTGTGATGCCATTCTGGATGCGTCCAATTTCAATATGATCGATGCCTTTTTAAAAGCATCGAAGTCAGCCGTAACCATCATCAAATGGAGTTTCCTTTTCTCTTTCCTCTATAACGTCATCGGTCTGTATTTTGCCGTAACGGGAAGGCTGGAGCCGGTAATTGCGGCAATCCTGATGCCCTTGAGCTCGATTAGCATAGTGGCCTTCACCACAGTAGCCACCTCTGTCCTGGGAAGGCGATTGAAACACAAAAAAGAGATCATAACATGATAAATATCATAAAATTAAAACTATGCTGAACATAAATTTGAACCGTAACATTAAACAGGTATGAGTGTTATATACATCTTATTGGCAATAAGCATCCTTGTTGCCATTATCTTCTTTATAGCCTTTGTTTTCGCAGTAAGAAACGGTCAGTATGACGATAGTTATACACCGTCTGTTCGCATGCTGTTTGAAGACGAAATCGTAAAACACAAAACGAGAAAACCATCTAAATCCAAAAAAGACTAATACAATCATTATGGAAGTCCAACAATTCTATTACGACAACAAAATCGTTAAGAAATTCCTCTATGCGACCATTCTTTGGGGTGTAGTTGGAATGCTGGTAGGGCTGCTACTGGCATTCATGTTTATATTTCCAAACCTTACCGACGGGATCTCCTGGCTGAGTTTCGGTCGTCTAAGACCGTTGCATACCAATGCGGTGATCTTCGCTTTTGTCGGTAATGCGATTTTCGCGGGAGTTTATTATTCTACACAGCGCCTTCTCAAGGCGAGAATGTTCAGTGATGCCCTTAGCAATATAAATTTTTGGGGCTGGCAACTCATCATTGTGGGGGCAGCATTAACCCTGCCTTTGGGTTTCACAACCTCTAAGGAATATGCTGAACTGGAGTGGCCGTTCGATATAGCCATTGCCGCAATTTGGGTTGTTTTTGGTTGGAACCTTATCGGTACAATACTCAAGCGTCGCCAACGCCATCTGTATGTAGCACTTTGGTTTTACATAGCAACTTTTGTGACGGTTGCGGTGCTTCACATATTCAACAGTCTGGAATTACCGGTAAGCGCCCTTAAGAGCTATTCGGTTTACGCAGGCGTTCAGGACGCCCTTGTACAATGGTGGTATGGCCACAATGCCGTTGCATTCTTCCTGACCACCCCTTTCCTCGGACTCATGTACTATTTCGTGCCAAAAGCAGCCAACAGGCCGGTATACTCTTATCGGCTTTCCATAGTGCACTTCTGGTCTTTGATTTTTATCTATATCTGGGCAGGTCCGCACCACCTCTTATACACCGCACTTCCCGAGTGGGCACAGAACCTGGGTGTTGCATTCTCAGTAATGCTTATTATGCCTTCATGGGGTGGTATGATCAACGGCTTGTTAACCCTGAGAGGGGCCTGGGATAAAGTAAGAACCGATCCCGTACTGAAATTCATGGTGGTTGCTATTACGGGCTATGGTATGGCAACATTTGAGGGGCCGATGTTATCATTGAAGAATGTAAATGCTATTGGTCACTTTACCGATTGGATCATCGGTCATGTGCATGTTGGAGCACTGGCCTGGAATGGCTTCCTCGCCTTCGGAATGATCTATTGGTTAGTGCCGCGATTGTTCAAGACCCGTTTGTTCTCTACTCCTCTGGCAAACTTGCATTTTTGGATAGGAACACTCGGTATCATTATGTACGCCCTGCCCATGTACGTGGCTGGCTTTACACAGGCCAGTATGTGGAAACAATTCAACCCTGACGGCACCTTGGTTTACGGTAATTTCCTTGAAACCGTAAGTGAGATCATGCCAATGTACTGGATGAGAGCAATAGGGGGTTCTCTTTATGTTATCGGTATCCTTGTTTTGGCCTATAATATAATTGCTACTGTACGATCAGGAAGCAAGGTAACCGACGAACTGGCTGAAGCACCTGCACTGGCTCGTGTATCTAAACGACGAGTTGCTGGTGAAGGCCTGCACACATGGCTGGAAAGAAAACCTATTCAGCTTACAATTCTTGCCACAATAGCCATATTGATCGGAGGAATTGTTCAGATCATTCCGACTATTATGGTTGAATCGAATATTCCGACTATTTCAAGTGTTAAGCCTTATACGCCTCTGGAACTCGAAGGAAGGGATATCTATATCAGGGAAGGTTGTAACGCCTGTCATTCACAAATGATCAGGCCATTCCGATCTGAAGTAGAACGCTATGGCGAGTATTCAAAGGCTGGTGAGTTTGTATATGACCACCCATTCTTATGGGGAAGTAAACGGACAGGTCCTGACCTGCACCGTATAGGTCAGAAATATTCGAACAACTGGCACCTGAATCATATGTATGATCCGCAAAGTACCTCGCCAAACTCCATCATGCCGGCTTATCAATGGTTGATTCGCAGAGAGCTGGATAAATCCCAGACCGAGAAAAAGATGCAGGTAATGGTGAAATTAGGTGTGCCATATTCCGAAGAAGAAATTGCAGCTGCCCAACAGAGCATGCTGGAACAGGGAACGGCAATCGAAGAAAGCCTTTATACCGATCCTGACTTTGCTGAAACTTACGAGGCCGATAAACAGGCTGGTGGACAGGAATTCATCGAGATGCGAAACCGTGAAATTGTAGCCCTTATTGCCTATCTGCAACGACTGGGAACCGATATCAAGGTCAAAGAAGATCAACAAGTTAATACTCAAAACTAGAAGTCATGCTGAAATTTGTAAAAAACCATATGGAGAGTATTACCGGGATAGAGATCTATCCGTTGATCTCCCTGCTGATATTTTTCATCTTCTTTGTTCTGCTGTTCTTGTGGGTGGCCACAGCAAAGAAAGATTATATTAAAACAGTTAGCCAAATTCCATTAGAAAACCAAAACGATACAACATTATGAAAAATCTAATTCCATCATATGTTCGGGTACCGGTAATTTTCTTTATCGTTTTTGCCCTGGTTGAGTACTTTATAGATTCAGGTGAACAACCGGCCTTCATCGAATATCCATCAGTATCGCTGTTCTTGGTTCTGGTCTTATTGATACTGATCGCTATAGAGGCTATAATCGGATCGTTGGAGAATGTGATGTATCAAACCATGGATGAGGCCAGTAAAGCCAGATATGTTGAAGCTAAGAACAGGCTTCCGGAATTTAAATGGCTGAATAAGATATACAAGTCCCTTACAAGGTCTAAGCCAATTACTCAGGAATCCGATATAATTATCGATCACGATTATGATGGCATTAAGGAATTGGATAATTCCTTGCCACCATGGTGGGTATGGGGATTTTATGTCACGATCGCCTTCGCAGCCGTTTATCTTATACGATTTCACATTTTTGACGGTAAGAACCAGATCGAGGAATTGGCCTTTGAATATGAACAGGCTGAAAAGGCCATAGAAGAATACAAAAAAACCGCAAAAGACCTGGTAGATTTCAATACAGTTGAACTTTTAGCCGATGCAGCTGATCTGAGTAACGGTAAAAAGATATTTGAAACCAACTGCGTTGTCTGTCACATGGCCGATGGTGGTGGAGGGATTGGCCCGAACCTGACCGATGAATACTGGATATCCGGTGGCGGGATTAAGAACGTATTTAAAACAGTTTCTGAAGGGGGACGTGATGGCAAGGGCATGGTGGCCTGGAAGAACAGTTTAAAACCATCTGAAATAGCACAGGTCTCAAGTTATCTGCTTCAGTTCCAGGGAACCACTCCGGCTAAACCCAAGGCTGCGGAAGGCGACATATGGGTTGATCCCGATGCAGAGGCCGCTCCTGATACTGAAGCTGAAACCAACACGGTGGCCGTCGATACGACCGCTGTTAGTTCGGAATAACAAATCAGATATTTTCCAACCAAAACATATCTGATAGTTAAGGTATAACGGGAAATAAACACGCTTTTGGAAACAAGTGATCAGGAAGTATTTCGGGATTCGATTGCCACCGTTACTAAAGAGGGTAAACGGGCCTATATAATTCCGAAGAAACCGAGTGGCAGGTATTGGGAAAGACGTAAGATCGTAAGCTACTTCTTACTGGCATTCTTGTTCGCCTCCCCATTTATAAAAATTGATGGTAATCAATTCCTGATGTTCAACGTGCTTGAACGCAAGTTCAATATTTTCGGTTTTCCATTCTGGCCCCAGGATTTTCACCTGTTCGTGATCTCAATGATCATCGGTGTTATTTTCGTGACCTTGTTCACCGTTGGCTTCGGAAGGATCTTCTGCGGATGGGTTTGTCCGCAAACCATCTTTATGGAGATGGTGTTTCGCAGAATTGAATTCTGGATCGATGGTGACCGGAATAAACAAAGAAAACTGAGGAATCAACCCTGGAATGGAGAAAAGATCAGAAAACGTCTTTTTAAATATTTTGTCTTCCTGCTTATCTCATTCCTGATTGCCAACATTTTTGTAGCCTATCTCATCGGCAGTGATAAGCTTGTCAGATATATCGTTGACGGGCCATCTGAACACCTTGGAACATTTTTCCCATTGGTGATTTTTACCGGTGTATTTTATTTCGTCTTTGCCTGGTTCAGAGAACAGGTTTGTATCATCGCATGCCCTTATGGCCGATTACAAGGTGTGCTGTTAGACACGAAATCAATAATCGTGGCATACGATCACAAACGGGGTGAGGGTACGGCTGGTAGAAAAAAATTCAGGAAAGGTGAGGATCGCGATGCCCTGGGACATGGCGATTGTATCGATTGTTTTCAATGTGTACATGTTTGTCCAACCGGGATTGATATTCGAAATGGAACCCAGTTAGAGTGCGTTAATTGTACCGCATGCATCGATGAGTGTGATGCGATAATGGATAAGATCGACAAACCACGCGGATTGATCAGATATGCCAGTGAGGAGAATATCGAGAAGAATGTGAAGTTCAGGCTTACGGCACGAATGAAAGGCTATATCGCTGTATTGACCATCCTAATAGGTGTCCTCGTGGGGATGTTAGCCTTGAGGAATGATGTTGAGGCCAGGATTTTGAGGTTGCCCGGAACGCTTTACGAGAAGAAAGACAACAACATTATCAGCAATGTTTTTGGCTATAAATTGATCAACAAAACGACCAAGGAAATCGAAGATATTTCTTTTAAACTGCGTAAATCAGACGGAGATATAAAAGTGGTCTCGGCTAATGAGTCCTTTAACGTTCCTGAGCAGGGTATTGCAGAGGGAACCTTATTTATCGAGATTAAACAAAACGAATTGCAAGGTGATAAGAACAAATTAACAGTTGAAGTTTATAGTGGCGATGAGATGATCGAAACTACAACCGTTAATTTCATTGGGCCTCGCAGCTATAACTAAAATTGTTATGAGAATTAATTGGGGTGTCGGAATCGTAATCGCATTTGTGCTGTTTATAGCATTCATAATGTTCTTTGTGATCAAGATGAATACTGAAGACAAGTACGACCATGACCTGGTCACGGACGAATATTACAAGGAGGAGTTGAATTACCAGGATGCTATCGATAAAGAGTCAAACGCTAAAACCCTGAAGACCGATGTAAAATGGAAAAAGTCGGCTGACGGAATCCTTATTGAATTCCCCTCAGACCTCGATCATAAAAAGATTAGTGGCAAAGTGTTCCTATACCGACCATCTAATAAACAATTAGACATGGAAATACCGATTTCTCTGTCTGATCATTATTTGCTCATACCTGACGATCGTTTATTGGATGGTCGATGGAACATTTCAATCGACTGGAAATATAATCAAATGGAATATCTGTTTAAAGAAGAAATAGTTTACTGATGCTTTGGTCGGGATTCATAATAGGATTGTTGGGAAGCTTGCACTGCATAGGCATGTGTGGCCCCATCGCCTTTATGTTACCGGTAGACCGCAGCAATAACCTCAACCGGATCGTTCAGGTAAGCATGTACCATATCGGCCGCCTGCTCACCTATACTTTAATAGGTTTGATATTCGGATGGATCGGCCAGGGATTGTACCTATTCGGAATACAACAACAACTTTCAATTATCATCGGCTTGGCGATGATCCTTATAGTTGTACTTCCATCTTCCCTGCTCAATCGATTTTCAATATCGCGGCCTATTTACCGACTGATCTCAAAGTTGAAATCTACTCTGGGTTCAACGCTAAAGAAGCGATCACCAGATACCTTGCTAACCATCGGTTTTCTTAATGGATTTCTGCCCTGCGGACTCGTTTACATGGCTGCAATCGGCTCTGTGGCCAGTGGATCGATCCTGGAGGGCGCATTATATATGTTTTTATTCGGGCTCGGAACGGTACCCATGATGACCGGAGCGATTTATTTTGGAAAATTTATCAATCAGAAGACCAGGAACCGCATTCGAAGGGCTATTCCGGTATTTGTTGTAATAATAGGTGTCTTGTTCGTACTACGCGGATTAGGCCTCGGAATTCCCTATATCTCACCTGCACCCATGGTCGACATGGCCGGGGAGGCTACCATTAACTGTCATTAAAACCGAAAGGCCACAAATCTCTTTGCAGCCTTTCAATTCTTCAGGAAATGTGGTTCTCACATTTCACAAACAAAACAATTACTTAAATCTTAAATGTCATAACCGGTAAGGTTGAGTGATTCGCAAGATCCTCAGATATGCTTCCCTCAAAGAAGTGAGCTAAACCTGTTCGACCGTGAGTTGCGATGGCTATTAGGTCGGCACCAACCACATTTGCGTAATTGATGATTCCCTGCTCAACTGAATAGTCGCTGACATAGGCCACCTCATTCATCTTCTCAAGATTACCGTTTGCTTTTTTCATAAACTCACCAACGCGTTTTTCCATTTCCGGAGTGCTTCGGAAACCGATATTCGGCAGGTTAACATATACCAGGTGAATTTGGGAGCCAATAGCACCGAACATCTCTCTGGCCTTCTTGTACGCCTCTACCGATTCTACGGAAAAATCACATGCAAAAACCACATGCTCGAAATCCATCAAGATGGGGTTATGCTTAATAACGAGAACGGGGATTTCACTATGGCGCACGACTTTTTCGGTATTAGATCCCACAAAGAACTCCTTTACCCCGCTTGCACCATGTGAACCCATAACTATGAGATCGGCATTTTGTTCCCTGGCTACATCGTTCACCTCGCTGAAAACCTTAAAATGCTTGACAATGGGACTAATCTTTATACCTTCCAGGTAATCTTTCTGTAAAAATTCATCAAATCGCTTCTCAGCTAATTTCAACAGGAAAAAGGCCTTGGATTGTTGTTCGCCCGATGCATGAGTAAGAATAGCATCCGAAATCTCGAGCATGTGCAATGCCATGATCTCGGCTTCGTGTTTTTGTGCAATTATGGCGGCGGCTTCCAATGCATATTCAGAGTGTTCTGAAAAATCAATGGGTACAATAATTTTGTTCATAAGCTGTACTTTAGTTACCTCATGAGGATAATTTCATTATTGGTAAATTAAAACTATTTTTGATTGGATGTCGCTAATTCCACAACCATATCTACTCAAAAATATCATGATTTATCGGGTAAAAAAATGATAATTGTCATCTGGCCTACAATCCGAAAGGTTTACACATCAATCGCGTACTAATAATAAATTCAACAACATGACCAAAAAAATCGCCTTTACCAATGCTGAGGGCCAGGAACTGGCAGGACGACTGGAGCTGCCCGCAGACAGTCATCCACATAATTTCGCCATATTTGCTCATTGTTTTACCTGTTCCAAGAACTTGTCGGCTGTAAAAGCGATAAGCCGTGCGCTTACCGGCAGTGGATTTGGTGTTCTGAGGTTCGACTTCACCGGTCTGGGTGAAAGCGAAGGTGATTTTACAGATTCTAATTTCTCCGGAAATATCGAAGATCTGGTCAGTGCATCGCATTATCTTTCAAAACACTACAAGGCCCCTGCCCTTCTGATAGGTCACTCCCTCGGGGGAGCTGCAATACTTTATGCTGCAGAACATTTGCCGGATGTTAAAGCGCTCGCAACCTTAGGTGCACCTGCAAGGCCTGATCATGTTCAGCATATCTTTAAAAGCAAGATTGAAGAGATAAAATCTGAAGGTAAGGCACGGGTCAATATAGGAGGCAGGGATTTTACAATAAAGAAACAGTTTGTAGATGATCTCAATGCACGCACAGCTCCTGAGGTTGCCAAAACCCTGGATCGCGCACTTCTGATTTTACATTCGCCACAGGACAGGATTGTCAGCATACGAAATGCCGAGGAGATCTATAAATCGGCGCGACACCCTAAAAGCTTCGTTACTCTTGATGGTTCCGATCATCTGTT